>JABDJZ010000566.1 GCA_013003255.1 Rhodothermales bacterium | reverse complement strand
GCCCCGGGTAGAAGAGGTCGAAGGGGCCCTTTCCGTCACGGCCGACATCGTTGTTCAGCAGTTCACCCGGATCCCACGACCCGTTGCCGTTGTCGTCCGTGTAGCCAACCCAGTCCAGGTTCTCATCGCCCGTCCACCAGGCTCCGGCTTCGTAGGCCGGCCGTTCCTCCAGGGGACCATTGAAACGGACGAAGTTGGTCATGTCATAGTTGGCATTGACATAATCCGCAATCGCGGACTGACCCAGGATCAGCTGACCTTCCCCGCTGAAGCGCTGCTCATCGACAATGCCATCCTCATCGTTGTCCAGGCCATCGGCGCCTCGCGAGGGACTCTCAAGGAATGCGAATCCGGTATAGCCGAGATCATAGAGCGTACCGTCCTGTCGCTGGCCGATGCCATCCTGGTCAAAGGCAAACGTGACGTCCTGCTGCGGGTCAAACGCGGCGTTTTCATCGCCCTCCTCGTTGCCGAGGCCGTAGTCCATGACCTGTGCGAAGAAGATGCCCTGATCGCCGGCAAAATTGAAGCGATACTCGGTCGGGCTCGTGTTCGCCAGACGGTACAGGATGAATGCGGTGTCCTCAGCCAGCAGGTTGGCCCACTGAAAGATGCGCACCCTGTTTTCCAGGCCAAGACCTCCCTTGGTGGAGTCGGCAGGATCCGCATAGAAGACGCCGTACGCGCTGTTGGGCTGCCCCGTCTCCGGGTCGATCTGGTACTCCTTGTCGGAGAAGTCATCCATCACGTAATAGCTCTCCAGGTCGGCGTTGAACACACCACGACCGAAGGCTCCGTTCCACTGCCCGGCCCATCCGGGATCATCGGGGTTGTCGAGGCGGTCAGGCCAGAACTGCGGCCAGGAGGTGGGGTCGTCACTCAGCGCTGGAGTGGGCTCGACCTGCCCGAGTGTGTTGATTCGGGTCGGGTTGTGGAAGCCCGGCAGGGGAATCCACCCCCAGAGAGCGCCATCGGGACCGAGTTTCTTTCCGGCATCGCGGTAGGTGAGGATCACCGGGTTGACCAGCGTATCGGCACGGCCTCCGAAGGCAGGCCACTTGGCCCGCTCTCCCGGCACCCGACCTGCTACAATGATGCCGATGCCGTCAATATGACGCCCACCGATACCGCGGGGCCACACGCCCCAGGGCAGGTCATTCCAGCGGGCCAACTCACCGTGGTTACGGAAGTTGGTCTCGATGAGGTTGCCATCCAGGATGCCGCGGGCAATGGAGGCCTCCTCGCCGCGATACTCACTGGGAATGGTTGTCTGCGCCGTGGCGGACCCTGCGAAGAGTGTCGCCAGAACGAGAGCGGGAATGAATCGGAACGCGCGTTTAGGCATCGCGGCTACAGATCTGAAAGGGGTGGTGCGGAGCATGCTCGACGCGAATCTCAATGAGGTTCCAGTCATGACTTCCTAGAACTTGTAGCTGACGCCGACGCTGACCCGGCGAGGACCGGAGAACCAATCGGGGCGCTGGAACCACTCGTCCAGGCTGTTGAGTCCACCGACCCGGCTGCCCGTTGAGCGGAACAGCTCCTTCTCCAGGGCCTCCTCAGCATTACCGGAGGACGCGTAGACCTGGTTCTCGATCTCCGTGTCGAACAGGTTCTGCACCTGCAGGAAGAGCTGGAGATTGTTGCTGCCAAACGGCGGGCTGAAATAGGCCCGAACGTCCGTCGAGTAGCTGAAGGGCCGGTCGTCGTTGTTCGGTAGCGTTGACCGGACGAAGCCGCGGAGCGTCGTATACGGCTCACCCGTCCTCAGACGGTTGATGAACGTAACGGTAGTCCCGTCAAACGGACGCACCGTGATCGTGTTGTTGAACACGTGCCGACGGTCCCAGTTGAGGCGCACCAAGGAGAGAATGGCCTCCAGGCCACTCTGCTCACGGCCAAACGCCTCACCCGGATCAGACGAGGTACCTTCGGCGAACTGGAGCGTGTAGTCAATCGTCCAGCTGACCGGCCCCTGGGACTGGTCAAACAGCGAGAGGGTTACACCGCGGATCGTTCCGAAGTCGCGGTTGATCCAGCGAACTGCGAAGTCACCCGTGGGCGTCCGGAGAATCTCCTGACCGGTCAGGTTGCGAACGTCCTTGGAGAAGATGGTGAGTTCGAGACCCAGGTCATCAGTCAGTCCCTGCTGCAATCCGACCTCGAAGGCCAACGTCCGCTCGGGCTCAAGCTGGGCGTTTCCGAACTGGTTCGTGCTGGACTGAGGATTGACCTCGTACTCCGGGTTGGTGTAGAGCAGGCTCAACTGCGGAGTCTGGAAAAAGAGACCCGCCGAGAACCGCATTACACCGGTAGCCGAGATCGGGAAGGCAATACCCAGTCGCGGGCTGATCTGAAACTCGGACTTGGCATCCGTGCGGTTGGAGATCAGGTTGCCCGTGGGCACCTGCAGTCCGGTCGTTGGATCCTCAACGGTCTCGGGGACTTCCTCAAGCTGCGCCTGGCGCCAGTCAAGGGGAATCCTGTAGTTGGGGTCAAAGTAGTCCACCCGGAGGCCGGCGTTCACGATCAGGCCGGTGAACTCCATCTTGTCCTGGATGTAGGCCGCAAACTCGACGGGCTTCGCGTTGAGCGAGTTGTCCGAAAACACGTCCGGCGAAATCTGGGGCTGGTAGAGCGTCCTCGCCGACTTCTCGATGCCAAACGAGCGGTTGCTCAGGCTGTGGAAACGTGCCTGCAGTCCGGCCTTGGCCAGGTGTACGTTGTTGAGCTGGCTGGAGAAGTCAGCCACCACCGTGTGCGTCTCGGTCAGCTCATCGACGGTAAAGAGCTCGTTGCCGCCCACCTGGAATGCGTTGGCGCCCGTCAGGCTGGAAAGCTGCGGACTCTGGTAGCGCGGGTCGGTGGGCTCATCATAGAGCCTGCTGTCATACTTGTCCCGCAGGTAACTGTAGGAGACGTTTCCGAACGAGTTAGTGCCAATGGTGTATCGGAAACTCGCAATGTGCGTCTGGCTGTTGAAGTAGCCTGTGTTCAGGCCACCGGGGACGTACTTGGCGTTGTGGCTGTAATTGCTGAACTGACCGTCCTGCAGGAACAGGTTGTACTCCAGGCGAGCCGTGGTAGTCAGCTTGTAGGTCATCGTCGTGTTGAGCGACATGCGCTCGTAGCCACGCGTGACGAAGTCGCCGGAGCCGTTCGACTCAATGACCCACGCCGAGCGGTCGAGTCCTGAGTTGAGGCCCTGCGAGGAATCCGAGGGCACGAAGAGCTCCCTCATTGCGTTGGCCCCATCCTCGTTGATGTAGCGGGCCGTGGCCTGGAAGCCCAGCTTGTCGCTCAAGAGGGGGCCACCCACTGAAAGCTGAATGTCAGACTGGTTGTTGAAGTCCAGCGCCTCTGAGAGCGGCACGAACTCCGACTCGAAGTCATCCACGCTCAGGAAATTTCCTGCGGGAGCGGTTCGCTTCATGAACTCAACTTCCCGGTTGGTCACATAGGACCCGAGATACGCCAGCGCCGAGCCGGACCACTCTTTCGGCACGTCCTTGGTGACGATGTTCACGATTCCGGACTGTGCCTGCCCATACTCTGCGTTGAAGACACCAGAGATGACCTCCAGACTGGAGACCATGTTCTGCTCAACGTCAAATGCTGCCTGGTTGTTGAACGCGTTGTTGATGGGAACGCCGTTCACGAGGTAGGCTACCTCACCGGAGCGACCGCCGCGAAAGCGGCCATCCACGACACCGGCCTGGAGGTTCACCGCATCACCGATACTCGTGACCGGAAGCGCCTCCAACTGCTCTGAGTTGACGACCGCTGTGGTCGTTGTTCTATCGACCTGCACGATGCCGCGCTCGGCCGTAATGACAATCTCCTCGCCTTCGAAGACTTCCTCGGCCAGCGTAAAGTCTACCCGACTCGTCTTGTCGACAATGACCTCGACGCCTTCGACGCGCTGGGTCGAGAAGCCGATGAAGCTGGCCTGCACCGCGTAGGTCCCGGGACGCACCCGCAGGATGTTGTAATTCCCATCCAGGTCAGTGACCGACCCCTGCGTTGTCCCCGCTATGGAGACGTTCACGCCGGGTAGAGGGAATCCCGTGTCATCTATCACCGTTCCGGCAATCTTGCCGTAGATGACGGGAGCTGAATCTTCAGCGTCGTTGGCACGGGCCTCGGTTACCGAGGTGGCCAGAAACGCCAGTGCGAGGAGGAGCCAACCAGTTCTCATCGGGAAATCTGGGAAGAGCCCGCGACGGGGCAATCAAGGGGACATGTATCGAGTACGCGAAAGCTGCGGCCGGGAAAAAGACCCCGGCCGCAGCATTCACGCACTTCCAAGCACCACCTACTTCAGAAGCATCATGGACCGGGTCTGCGAGAACGCCGTGCCGGCGTCCATCTTGACCAGGTACATTCCTGAGGTCAGGTTGATGGCGTTGAACTGAACCTGGTGCTGGCCTGCTGCCATCACCTCGCCATCAATAAGCGTCGCCACTTTCTGTCCCAGCACGTTGTACACGGACAGGTTGACATTCTCTGCCGTCGGCAGCGTGAAGTCAATCGTGGTGGACGGGTTGAACGGGTTCGGGTAGTTCTGACCCAACGCATAGTTGAGGGGAACGTCCGATCCGTCCTCGTTGGCCGTTGGGGCCGCGCTGCCGGCAACGGCAACGGTCAGCCACTGGGCCGGGGTGTTCCACCAGCCACCACCAGCGTTTGCCTTGGTGGACCAGATCATCTGGACATCGCGCGGATTCTGCCCGTCGCCGTCGCCATCGTTGAGGGCGATGTTGAAGGGAATCAGCTTGACGTCAGCGGCAGCCGGGGGTACGAACGGCGCGTCACCCGTGGACGGGAAGACAAAGCTGTTCCACGGCATGAGCGACAGGAAGCGATAGCCATCCGCGGTCTCCTCGAACACGGTTCCGGATCCGGTAATCTCACCTTCACCCTCGGCGCCGGTGATCGAGGAAACGAACGTTGAGGACTCTCCGGTGGCGAGCCATGCGATGCGAATCTGGTGATCCGACTCATCTCCACGTCCGTAATCCTGGTGCGGCGAACCGCCCAGGATGGAGCCGCCGTCCACATCACGGACATCGTAGGAACCCCAGCCGAACTCCATGGAGTCGTAGCCCCAGGTTTCGCAACCGTTACAGGTGCTCGTTCCAGGGTGGCGTGCCAGGAAGTCGTCCTTGACTTCGGCGTAGACGTAGATTTCTTCGAACTCGCGGTTGAACCCGACCCACACGTCGGCCGAAGCATCGGCATCGTCCGGAGGCAGGGGACCATCGCCAGCCTTGGCGTGACTCAGATTGAGGCCAAACGGGACAGCCGATGCGGGGAAGCCATCGGCGGCGACGACGCCGCTCGAGAGGTTCGCAAAGATCGCATCAGCCGCGTCGTTGTCGAGCTCCATGATGAAGGCCTGAACGGCCAGCTCACCGTTGGCAACCATACCGCTGCTGGCAGAGACGTCGGTGTTCTCCACACCGAACTGGCTCTGGCTGGTCACTGCGTAGTACAGATCGAGCGGGGCCATGGAGCCGTGAGGCACCTCGAAGTTGTGATCCAGTGCAAACTCGCTGGCATTGAAAGCCACGGAGCCAAGTGCTCCGATCTCACCGGCATCAAGACGCTCCTTCGTGATCGGCGCCGTGTCAGCGTAGATCTTGTAGCCACCGAAGTCGGGGTTATGCGTCCACTCGATGCGGTTGGCGGACCCGTCGGCAGCGAAGGTCACGCCGGACATGGCGGCGGGCGCACCAGCGCCAGCTGCGAGATCGGTGCTTGCGTCGCCGATGTAGACATCGTCCATGAAGACGCCACCGCCTCCGCCATCAGCGAAGTCATAGTGGATGCCGAACCAGGAGACCTTGTCCCACTGGAATTCCTGCCATGCGGGATCATTGTCGAGTGCGTCGGCAGAACCACAGCAGCCCACGCCGAATCCACCGGCCCAGGCGCCGGTGTACTTCCAGCCGGCCTGCATGGCGTCGAGACTACCAGCGGTGCGGGCATCCTCAAGAGCTGCGAGGGTAGACGGCGGGAGCGGGATGGCCAGCTCGTGCCACTGCCCGTCCTTCAGGTCTTCCGGAATGAACCACTTGAGGCGCATCTGCGGGTCGCCGGCACCGGACTCCAGGGAGGCCCGATCCTGACCGCCGCCGATGGCGTCGAAGAAGCTGATGGACATGCAGTTGTCGCCGGTCTCCGTGCAGGAGCCTCGGCCCGCCATGGCCGGATCGACAAGCAGTTTCAGATAAAGGGTCTTGGTGGCGGCGGGGTCTTCACTGACCATGGCCGACATGTCGGCGCCCGTATCGATAGGCTCAAAAGCCAGGGATACGGATGCCCAGTCCCCGTAAGGGAACGAAAGCGCCTTGTTTCCACTGGATCCATCAACCGGATCAGCGACAACGCTGCCCTGGTTGGCTGGAACCAGCACGTTTACGCCGTCGACGAAGAAGATAAACTCTTCTCCGAGGTCGATCTGTGCGCTGGCTGGTGCAGCCCAGATCGCCATCGCGGCAATCATGAACAGCGGGCTGAGCCAGCGGCTAGTAGCCGTTACTCTCATGTGATCTCCTCCTGAGGTGGTGGTGTGTTGTTCTGGCAGCCGGGACGCGTTGAAAGCGTTCCCGCGGGGACATTCACTGCGAATTGCAAGATTCTCCATGGCTGCCTTCGGATGCAAACGATTCACCGCAAAGGCCTCCCGTTTTGCACCCAGTGGCCCCTTTCAGGGCTGTGCGGTAGGTGTTGGACCGTGAACCGTTGGCGCGGCCCTTCTTCGCCGCTGCCCATGATCCTGGACATGCGACTTTGATTCGCCGTGAAAACGTTTTCACAATTACGGTAACTTAACACCGGGCACCCCGGAGGTCAAGAATGTGAAAACCTTTTCAAAGTGGTGCGAAGATGAACTCCTGTACCTGGTCGAAGACACGCGCGCTGAAGGCGCCCGGCTCGATGCGGAAGCCGCCTTCGGCGTAAAACCCCATCGACTCGGGATCCACCTCGAAGTCTACCCGGCGCTCCTCCCCTGGCTCGAGCTCCGTGCTCACGAAGGCGCCAAGCCGTTCGACCGGAGGCGCGACGGA
>JABDJZ010000556.1 GCA_013003255.1 Rhodothermales bacterium | reverse complement strand
GTTGGATCTCGATGGATCGGGAGACGACTTCGCGGGCCACATCTTCGATCTGGAATTCTCAACGGATGCGGATTTCCTTTTCGTCGGGACCGGGAAAGGCGTTTGGCGAGCGGACCTGACCTTGGGTCAGACCGCGTTCACGGGTTCATGGACCCCAATTGGCCCGTGGATCACGCTTGGTGGAGCTGGGGTGGTGAGTCCTGAAATTCGGACTTTGGCATTTGCCGAGGACGGGGCTGATGACGACCTCGTGGCCGGTTCCTGGGGCTTCGGTGCCTTCGCCTGGGATGTCCCCAACACCTCATCCGTTGTCAGCGAGATTGCGCTGAAGGAGGACCACGTCACCTTCCTTGCCCCGTCAACCGGCGGGGATGTGTTCGTGGGCACAAACCTGGGCTCCCCGGAAGTCGTCTCGCTTTCCGGCACCACATCGACGGCGGCAGAGGCGGAAGAGGCCGCGCTGCCGACCGGCTACGCCCTCGGGCAGAACTATCCGAACCCGTTCAATCCGACATCTACCATCGGCTTCGCACTACCGGCCTCGGGACAGGTGCGGCTCTCGGTCTACGACGCGCTGGGCCGCGAGGTGGCCGTTCTGGTAGATGCCCGCATGGAGGCCGGGGTTCACGAAGTGCAGTTCGAGGCTGGCGACCTCCCGAGCGGTACGTATCTGTATCGATTGCAGACCGTAGACGGGGCCATCGCCCGAACCCTGATTCTCATGAAGTGACGTAGTCGCCAAGAGGCCCTGGCCTGGGCGGGGTCATCCACGAGGCCCGCAAGCAAGATTGGTCTAGAATTGAAAAGGCTCTGCTCCGGCAGGGCCTTTTCTTTTGGTAGCTTTCGGATTCGGCTCATTTATCCCAATCGAACGCGTCCATGGCTCATAGAATCACCCTCATCCCAGGCGACGGCATCGGCCCCGAAGTCACCGAAGCCACCGTTCGTGTCCTTGAGGCCACCGGGGCCGCCTTCAAGTGGGACCGGGAAGAAGTGGTTGGTGCCGCATCCGTCGAAGCAGGTGGTGAGCCGCTCCCCGAAGCGGTGATCGAGTCCATCCGCTCCAACAGTGTGGCGCTGAAGGGTCCCGTGACGACACCGGTTGGAAAGGGATTCAAGAGCGTCAACGTGCAGCTCCGACAGAAGCTGGACCTGTTCGCCAATGTCCGGCCTGCCAAGTCCCTCCCCGGCTTGGACACGCCCTTCAAGGATGTGGACATGCTGATCTTCCGTGAGAACACGGAGGGGTTGTACTCGGGGCTGGAGTCCTATGATGAACGCCACGGAATTGCAGATTCCATTGCCCGGATCTCGAAATCCGGCTCGGAGCGCATCATCCGGTTCTGCTTCGAATACGCCAAGCTCCATGGCCGCAAGCAGGTGACTGTGGTCCACAAGGCCAACATTCTGAAGTTGACTTCGGGCATGTTCCTGCGGCTTGCGCATGAGGTAGCCGAACAGTACCCGGGGATCGAATTCCAGGACCGCATCGTCGACAACATGTGCATGCAGATGGTGGTCCGGCCGCAGGAGTATGACTGCATTGTCACCACCAACCTCTTCGGCGACATTCTCAGCGATCTGGCGGCGGGACTTGTTGGTGGGCTGGGCGTGATCGCCGGCGCCAACATCGGCGAGGACTGCGCGGTCTTTGAGGCCGTGCACGGTTCAGCCCCGGACATCGCCGGCCAGGACAAGGCCAACCCCACGGCGCTCATCCGCAGTGCGGAGATGATGCTCCGCCACCTCCACGAGTTTGCGGCAGCGGATGCGCTTCATGCCGGGCTGATGGAGATCTACACCGAGGGGAAGTATCTCACCGGAGACCTGGGTGGTCCCTGCGGAACGCAGGAGTTCTCAAATCGGCTGGCTGAACGGGTCGCCGCTCACGTCTGATTGCCTGTCCTGCCATGATTCAACGAATCCAGAGTGTTTACCTGATTCTGGGCGTCCTTGCGCTCGCAGCCGTGGTGCTGCTCGGAGATCTTGGCCGTCCGGCGCATGAACCCGTGGCCTGGTTTGTCCCAGGTGCTACAGTCGCCCTGTGTCTTTCGGCCCTGCTTGGGCTTGTGGCCCTGTTCCTCTTCAAGACCCGCGACCGGCAGCGCCGGATCATCGTGCTGACGCAGTATGCCACGCTGGTTTGCATGGCCGTGATTCTTGCGGGGCTTAGTGCTGCCGGCACGCTGCCCACTACCCGGGTGGCGGTCAGCGCAAACTGGGAGCTGTTGGCGTTGCCGCTGGTGGCGTATGTGCTGTTCTGGTTGGCGCGTCGTGGGGTTGATGCAGACATCAAGCTGCTGAAGTCAGTAGACCGACTCCGGTGACCGGCCTCGACGCCGGGCCGGATGAACGTCCCGCCTGGGTCCTCTGGCTGGTGATGGCGGGCGTACTCTGCTTCGCCGGCAGCGCCATTCTGGTTCGATACGCCTCGGCCGCTCCAGGTCTCGCCGTTGCGGCTCTTCGGACCAGCTTCGCCATCGGCATGCTTGCGCCGTTTGGGACACGCAAGACCCTCAGGGCGTGGGCTGGTCTCGGCCGGAAGGATATCTGGCTCATCACGTTGGCCGGCGCGCTCCTGGGCGTCCATTTTGTGACGTGGATCTCGTCCATCTATTACACCAGCGTGGCTAGCGCGGCCGTACTGGTGTCGACGGGCCCCATTTTCATGGCCCTGTTCGGGTTTCTTTTCCTGAAGGAGAGGCTGAGCCGAAGGACGACCATTGCCATATTCGTGGCGGTGGGCGGGAGCATTGTGCTTGCGATGGCCGATTCGCAGTCCCATCCACCCATTGACGGCAATCCCATGCTCGGGAATGCGCTCGCGCTGTTCGCAGCGATTGTCTGGGCCCTGTATCTGCTGATCGGACGCGTGGTGCGTCGAAGGGTCGACTGGCTGCCCTACGTGTTTCCGCTCTACCTCGTGGCCGGCATCACCACCGTGCTGTTTGCGGTGGGAAGCGGGACACCGCTGACGGGCTACCCGGTGTATATCTACGGGCTCTGCGCGGCCATGGCCCTGCTGCCTCAGATCCTCGGCCACGGGTCGTTCAACTACGCGGTCAAGTTCTATCCCGCGGCGTTCCTGGGATTGGTCAGCCTGCTGGAGCCCATCGGGGCTGCCGCGCTGGGGGTTCTTCTGTTCGACGAGATTCCCGGTGGCATGGCCGTGGTGGGAATGGTCATGATCCTGATAGCGGTGGGCAGTACGCTCGCCAAGCCGGACCCCACACCTACGGCCTGAAATCCCCGGGGTCCAGTTGGCCGAATGTCTTCCGACCGCGCAGGTAGTAGTCGAGGACGATGCTCTTTCGGTAGGAGGGCGGGATCGATTCGGCCCGTGATGGCGGGGAATAAGCCCCCTTCATGCGATGCGCCTGCCAGTAGGCCTGCAGGACGGCGGCGGCGTGCGAAAACTCAGCCCGAGCGACGAATCGCAGGATGGCCAGCCCATCCATCAGAATTCGTTGGGGGAATACCCGCAGCCACCCCGAAGGCGGCAGGTTCTTGTACAGCATCAGGAGGCTATTCCTGAAGTTGTAGCGCGTCTTTCGAGGGGAGGTCTGGGCCAGCGAGCCACCCCCGATGTGGTAGGCCTTTGCGCGGGGCTCGGTCATCACCCGGTAGCCGGCGCGGCGTAGCCGCCAGCACAGGTCAATCTCCTCCATGTGAAACTCGAAGGCCTCGTCCAGCAGGCCTACGGTTTCGAGGGCACTGCGACGAAGCAGGAGGGCGGCTCCCGTTGCCCAGAACACGTCGGCAGGCTCATCATACTGGCCCCGGTCAGTCTCCAGGTCGAAGAACAGGCGCCCCCGTGCAAACGGATATCCGAGTCGGTCCAGGTGGCCGCCTGCGGCCCCTGCGTACTCAAAGGTCCCGCGGTCCCCAAACTGGAGCAGTTTGGGCTGAACGGCGGCGATGGACGGATCCGAGTCTACCCGCGCCACAAGATGGGTCAGCCAATCCGGTTCGACCTCAACATCATTGTTGAGTAGCACCACGAACTCGCCGTCCGTGGCCTCGATGCCGCGATTGTTGCCCCCACAGAATCCCAGGTTGTCCTCAAGTTGGAGTATTCGAACGGTGGGGAGGTTGGCGGTCACCCAGGCTACCGAGTCATCAGTCGAGCCGTTGTCCACCAGAACCACCTCGAAATCGGGGTGGTCTGTAGCTGCCACACTTGGCAGGCAGCGCTCTAGCAGCGGGCGAGCGTTCCAGGAGACTACCAGAACAGAGACGCGCGGCGTGTTTGCGGCGGGCATCAAAACAGGCTCCCCTGGGAGGTGTTTTCCACGCGGAGGCGGAAGGACTTCCGGTGGTGCGGTGTCGGACCGAGGCGAGTCAGGGCATCGAAGTGTTCACCTGTCGGGTACCCTACGTTCGAGGCCCACCCGAACTCGGGAAACTGCGCATCCAGTTCGGCCATGATGCGATCCCGTTCCACCTTGGCCAGCACCGAGGCGGCCGCAATGCTGATGCTGCGCCCGTCGCCCTTGATGACTGTCTGTTGGGGGCAGGCAGCAATCGGGAGTCGTTGATTGCCGTCTACCAGGAGGAAGTCCGGGGTCGAGCCGAGGGCCTTGATGGCGCGATTCATGGCCTCGAGCGATGCCCGGAGAATATTCCAGCGGTCTATTTCGGCGGCGGAGCAAATGCCGACGGCCCAGTCCGCATCCACCTTGATGGCGTGTTCGGCCGCGTTGCGCGCCTCTTCGGACATCTGCTTGGAATCCGTCAGTCCCTCATAGGTCCAGCCCTGCGGGAGCACGGCCGCTGCGGCCACAACGGGACCGGCCAGGCAACCCCGCCCTACTTCATCC
>JABDJZ010000525.1 GCA_013003255.1 Rhodothermales bacterium | reverse complement strand
GGCTTGTACCGCGCCCCCCTCGTGAGCCCATGTCTGCCGCCGAACTCAAGCGGCAGACCGGCGAGCAGGATCTGGGCATCACCGGCGGCCTAAGTGTTCGAGTTACAGGGATTTCGGAGGTTGGTTTGCCCGCCGCAGAGGTGGGGAAGCCCCTGATGCTCTAACGTGCAAATCGCGCGAAACCGGTCCGTTTGGGCCGGTTTTTCTTGACAGCCGAATCGCCACAGCCCTAAGTTTCCAAACTCAAACGGGCATTCGCCTGATTATTCCTTTCCGAGCAAAACCGATACACGGAGGATTCGTGGTATGAGCAAATTCAATGAGCTCAAGAGCTTTGTAAACGACCTCGAAGATGACTTCTCAAAGTTCTTCGACAAAGGCAACAAGGCCGCTGGGACGCGTGTCCGTAAGGCCATGCAGGATCTCAAGGCGATGGCACAGGACGTCCGTGTCCAGGTGCAGGAGATGAAGAACAAGTAGTCTTCTCGCCAGCCACGAGCTTGGAAAGGCCGCGCCTCCTGGTGTGGCCTTTCTCATTTTGCAATATTCCGTAGAAGATGAAGAAGAGCATACTCGTTCTCACTGCGGCGGCCACGCTCGCCGTCTGGAATCCCGTCCATGCGCAGGAAGCGGACACCACCGCAGCCTGGACCAAGACCCTGGTCGGACGATTGTCCGGAGCACAGGCCGGATTCAGCAACTGGGCCGAGGGCGGCGTCAACACGCTGGCCCTGACGGTTGGACTCGATGGCAAGGCCACCCATGAGGGTGCGAAATGGAATCAGGTGCACGAGCTGCGATTCTCGTTCGGACTCGTGAGACAGGACACGCTGGAGGTCCGCAAGGCAGAGGACCTCATCCGCCTCAGGTCCAGCTTGAAGTACACCGCGGGAGAAGGCGTTCTGGCCTATCTGCAACCAACCGTGGCCGCCGGTTTCAGAAGCCAGTTTGCGCCGGGCAAGAACTTTGACAAAGACCCGCTCGGTCTCGGTCGGCCGCTTCCCGTCAAGGTTTCGGACCTGTTCTCTCCGGCCACGATCACGCAGACAGTCGGTCTGACCTGGGACCCGAGCACCTGGATCACACAGCGCCTTGGCTTTTCAGCCAAGGAAACGGTGGTCATGATCGACGAACTGCGGCCGCTCTACGGCTTCGAGGACGATCAGCTGGACCAATCGGTGCGGTTTGAGGCCGGTATTGAGGCCTACACGGATCTTGAGAAGCAGTTGGCGCCCAACGTGCTCTACAAGTCTACCCTGGGCCTGTTTGCGGCGTTCGGAAGCGCCGATGCGCCCGACATGATTTGGGAGAACGCCATCGCCATGAAGGTGAACTCGTCACTCAACGTCAACTTTGAGTGGACGCTCCTGTATGACAAGGATGTGGCGAGCGAGATACAGGCCAAAGAGGTGTTCTCCGTCGGATTCTCCTACGCGTTCCTGTAGGGTCCGGTGAGGCGGGGTCGACGCCTCGAATACCTGGGCTACGTCGCCATCTCACTGGCGATGTGGGGTGTGCCGCTGCTCAATCGGCTCCACGTTGAATCGTCCGCGGTTCTGGCTGCGGGCGCATTCTTCCTTGCCGGAGTTTCGGCAATCTCGGCGCTCAGCGTCCGGGGCGACCCGGCCGGTCCATTGAGCGGGGTTCGCGTCAGGCGAGCCGTATCCGGCAGCCTGGCCGTTCTCTTGGTTCCGCTGGTCCTCATGCTTGTGCCCATGCTCTGGGCGCCGAATTGTGGATGGCGTGCCGGCGTGGGCTTCTTTGCGCTTTTTGTGCCACCGTCGGCCGTCCTGGGAGTGGCCGTGGCGGCCGTTCTGACTCGCGCAGGATTCCGTAGGCCGCTCCGCTGGCTTGTGGCCACAGGATTGGGACTGATCCTGGTCGGCGTGGTGTATGATCTGGGCTTTCATCCCCAGTTCTATACCTACAACCACGTTTTTGGCGGGGTGCTCGGCCCAATCTATGACGAGCAACTGACCGTCAGACCCGGGCTCTTCGTGTTTCGGGTGCTGACGCTTGCCTGGGCGTTTGCGGGACTGGCTTGGGCCACAGGACGGGGACGTCTTGCCGGAGGACTGCTGATACTGGTGTGCGCTGTCTACGCGTTCTCGGGACGCCTGGGTATCAACACCACCTATGCGGATCTCGAGCGCGCTCTGCCGGCGTCCTTTGCCAAGGGCCCAATCCGACTGCATTTCGACCCATCGCGCACAGACACCACCGAGGCCCGGCAGATGCTGGGCCTGGCCGCTTTCGAATATGCGCGGATCTCGGAGTTGCTGGAGACCTCGGTCGACGAACCGGTTGAGGTCTACGTCTATCCGGACTCGTGGACCCGGGCGGAATTGACAGGAGCACGCCAGACAAGCGTTGCCCCGGTTTGGCTTGCCAGGCCCCAGGTGCACGTGGAGTCGTCATCATTCGAAGCCATCTTCCCGCACGAACTGGTGCATGCCGTCTCCAGAGAGTTCGGCCTGCCCGTTATTCGAGCGTCACCGGCGGTCGGTCTAGTCGAAGGCCTGGCCGTGGCCCTGGAGCCCCCCGACGGG
>JABDJZ010000271.1 GCA_013003255.1 Rhodothermales bacterium | reverse complement strand
AGGCTCCTCGTGCGAAGTTCAATCCACGGCCGGGTTGAACTTTGTCCCCCGTTTTAGCCGTCTTGGAGTTCACTGCGCGGCGATAGTGAACTTCTTCGCCCGTTTCAGCCGCCTTGGAGTTCAATGCAAGGCGATAGTGAACTTTCGCGCCGCTTCAGGCCAATCGCCGTCAGCCAGCGCCCTAGCTCTGCGGCGTCCGTCCGTACAACTCCGTCAGCCCCTTCAACCGTGTGGCGTGGTGCTCCTGCACCGCCCCCGGCGCCAGTCGCCAGCCCCAATTCCCGGCCGCCACGCCCGGCGTGTTGATGCGCCCTTCGGACCCGATGCCGAGGACATCTTGCATCGGGGTTACGACCATGCGCGCAACCGATGCCATCAGCGACCGGATGGCCCGCCAGTGGACATCGCCGTCATCGGTCACCTCCAGGTAGCGCCGGCAATAATCCAGCGCCCGGGCCGTGACGTCCGCGTCCTGCGTGCTCTGGGTGTCGTTCCACCAGCCGCAGAAGGTGTCGTTGTCGTGCGTGCCCGTGTAGGCCACGAGATCCGGCGTGTAGTTGTGCGGCAGGAAGCTGTTGTCCGGCCCACTGTCGAAGGCGAACTCCAGGATCGCCATGCCGGGGTACTCGAAGCGTTCCATGAGCTGAGTCACGCCTTCGGTGATGACGCCCAGGTTCTCGGCGATCACCGGCAGCGGCCCCAGGTGATCGGTCAACGCGTGGAAGAGCTCAGCGCCCGGGCCCTTAACCCACTGACCGTTGATGGCGGTCTCCTCGGCAGCCGGGACCTCCCAGAAAGCCTCGAAGCCGCGGAAGTGGTCCAGACGGACCAGGTCGACCTGCTCCAGAATGCGCGCCATGCGCCGCTTCCACCAGTCGAATCCGCTCTTCTCCATCCGGTCCCAACGGTAGATGGGGTTACCCCAGCGCTGGCCGGTCTCGCTGAAGTAGTCAGGGGGCACGCCCGCCACCACCGTGGCGCGTCCGTCCTCGTCCAGATGGAAGAGTTCGGGTGACGACCAGACGTCGGCAGAGTCCTGTGCCACATAGATGGGCAGGTCGCCGAAGATTTGGATGCCCTTTCCGTTGCAGTAGGTCTTTATCGCGCTCCACTGGCGGTCGAAGAGAAACTGCCAGAACCGGCGCATGTCAATCTCCTCACGGTGCGCCTCGGAGAACTTGGCGATGGCCTTCTCCTCTCGCATGGCCAGGGGCCGCGGCCAGGACGTCCACTCAACGCCGTCCTGGGAGGACTTGATGGCGTCGAAAAGCGCGTACGCATCCAACCAGCCACTGTGCTTCTGGCAGAACACCTCGTACGCCGCGGCGAGGACCCGGTCCGGATCCGCCTTGAAACGCCGGTACGCCTTCTCTAACAGCGTGGTCTTGAAGGCCATCGCGTGAGCGAAGTCGACGTGATCGGTCGGGAACGCCGGGACGCTCGCCAGGTCACCGTCCTCCAGCAAGCCATCCTCCTTCAGCAGGTCCGGGCTGATAAGCATCGCGTTTCCCGCGAAGGTCGACGGACTGGCGTACGGAGACTCGCCATACCCGGTCGGAACCACCGGCAGTACCTGCCAGATGCTCTGCCCCGACATCGCCAGAAAATCTGCAAACTGGAATGCCGATCCGCCCAGGTCCCCGATGCCATAAGGACCGGGCAACGAGGTGATGTGCAGGAGGATGCCGCTTTGACGCCTGTCGTTCATGGAGTACGCATTGTTGGAGGCCGAAGTTAGGCTTTGCGGCGTAACATCGGCATGCAGGTGGCGTAGCAAAGCTTCATATCCTCAGTGAATATCCACCCGAGGCCTGATGCAGGACGTTCTCGCCATTCTCGAACCCACCGATTACCGATTCCTGGTCGGCCTGGTGGAGTCGAATCTGAATCTCGCGGACGATACGCTGCTTCGTCGGCACCTCGCGGCTGTCGAGAAAGAGGACACCCCCGAGCACCGGAACGCGTTCTGCCTGGCGTTTGAAGACCACCTACGCTATCTCGGCAGTTCGGATGTGGCCTGGGCGGTCCGCAAGGTCATGGGGCAGGATCCCGGCGTGTCGTTCCAGGAGATCGTGCGTGATGCGGCCAATGCCCTGAAGGTCGACGCGCCGCGTCTTGGAACGGATCGCGAGCGCCTGGAAGAGCTGGTCGAGGCCTACGCCACCAAACAGTTTGCAGAGCTCTCCCCCGAGGAGCAGCAGAAAATGCTGGAGGATCTCGGGGTCGAACGCGACAAGGCCGCGGCCTTTCTCGCCCGATCCGCCGGCAAGATGGCGCTGCCGTTGATGGTGGAAGCGTTCAATCTGGTCGTGGTCGAGGGACTGATCAAGACCATCATTTTCGGGACCATCGCCAAGATCATCGGGCGGCAACTGACCGCCAGGTTGTTCTCGTTCCTGGTCGGCCGCCTGCCCTGGTGGGTGACCTGGATTGGACCCGCTGCGTGGACCCTCTCGATTGGCTGGACCGCGCTGGATATTCAGGGGCCGGCCATGCGCAAGACGATACCGGTGGTGCTGTACCTCGGGCTCGCGTCGCTGCGGGTCAAGGGGGCTGAGCGCGACGGGGCGTAGGGAACGGCGACCGAGGCCGCGACGGGGCGTAGGGAACGCAACCGCGGGCGGGCGGACGCCAACATGAGCACGGCGCGCCACCCCGCAGCTACGCCACTTCGTGAATCGCCTTGAACCGCGCGTAGGTCCGGTCCACCAGACCCCGGGCGACGTCCTCTGGGAGATCAACCGCCTCGGCCGGTCGAGTCACACTTGCGCCCGCCGAGTCCATCGCCACGGACGCCAATCCCAGCCTGCGCTGAAACAGCGACGATGACCGGTAGAGCACCTGCGCCCGCTCCACAGGCAGCAGCCAGGTGTGCTGGCGGATGACGCCGCGCCTCAGGTAGAGCCAGCGTTCGTCCTCGCCCCAGCCCATGAAACGGTACCGGAGGATTGCGGCGACCAGGGCCAGCGGCAACAGCGTCAGCAGCCATACTCCGGGGCTCCAGAGGTACCAGAGCCCGGCCGTCACGATGCCGAGGGCAACTGCGTAGCGTATGAACGCGCGTCGAATGGTCAGCTTCGAGACCGGCTGCAGGTCGGGCTGGCGAACACCCAGCGGATCGGGGTGCGGAAGCCCGGTCTGGATTCGATTGGCCGTACGGAGGACATCTTCCATGCGCCCGAACGGTACGGCCACCTTGTGGCCCCGCTCTTTGACGTCGAAGCCCATCGTCTGGACTTCCAACCGGTACCACCCGAACCGGCGCATGAGCGGGTTCGTCCTGATGATGAACGCCTGGACCTTCCGCAGCGGGATGGTCCCCGTG
>JABDJZ010000489.1 GCA_013003255.1 Rhodothermales bacterium | reverse complement strand
GGCGCGTGGCACGTGTCGTCCCGGCCCTACGCCGTGAATCATCCGTACCTGTTGTTGACCTGGTCCCAGTCGGCCACGAATACGGACGCGCACCGGGATGCCCTCAGTGCGGCAGGCGTACCCCATGACTACTGGGAATTCGATGTGCGCGGTCAGTTTCCGGATAGCCTGGCGGACGCATACCGGGGGGTGGTGTGGTCGTGGGATGACAGGCTGCTGACTCGACTTGAGGATCGTGCAACGCTTGGACGTCTCATTGACAGCGGTACCCCGGTGGTCCTTCTGGGTACGAACCTTTCGCCAGATGGCTGGCTTGAGTCGACGCTTGGAGTTTCGCACCTGGGCAAACTCCAGTTGGATGGTGTTTCAGGAGCCGAATCGGACTCCGTCTGGGCAGCCACGGCCTTTGGATTCAGTTTCACCATGGTCTCTGTCTGGGCGGGCGGCCATGCGGCACTCACGAACGGAGATCATGTGGTGGCCACCCGGGCCGGCGACGTTCTCGTATCCGGTCTTTCACCTCTCGCGCTCGATGCTGCCGGGAGAGCAGACTATTTGCGACGCGCCCTCTACGCAGTCACCGGGAGTCCGGACCTCGCGCCGTCCCCCACGAGCGTCCCGGGGGATCGGCCGGCGGAGTTTGAGCTTGCCCCGGTCTTTCCGAATCCGGCCTCCGGTGCCGCGGTGATACGCTTCACGGTCGGAGGACCGGCAGACGTTCGCATCGAGGCATTTGACCTACTCGGTCGACGGGTTGAGTCCATCTGGCGAGGCCTTGCGCCGAGGGGTGCCCACGAACATCGGTGGCTCACGACCGGTCTGCCGGCCGGCGTCTACTTCGTCTCGGTCTCGGGACCCGCCGGCGTACGCTCGACTCCGGTCATAATCGCCCACTAGCTGTAGGGGGGCACCCTACACCGGGCAAGGTTCTCCCCTTCCAACGCAGGCGTCTGTCCACGGCTATTACTTGTAATGACGTGCCATTACAATTATTGTGTGCCTTGACAAACCGCAAACAGAACGCCATGAAGCAGACCCTACTTTTCATCACAGCCATTTCGTTGGCGTCACTCAACGTTGCGCTGGCCCAGAGCGGCCACGTAATGAATGGCGTGGGGCCAATTGACCAGGGCATGTCCGGCGCCGGTATGGCGGCCCCACAGGACGCCCTGACCGCCTTGCACTGGAACCCGGCGTCGCTGTTTGCAGTGTCTGGACGTTCCCTTGACATCGGGCTTCAGATCATGAAACCGACGGGCAGCGTCCGCTCGACGGTGGACGTCGGCGCTTTCGGACAACTCCCCAACTTTCTGGATCCAACAGGTCCGCCGATGGTGCCCTACCCCTGGGCATCGCTCGATGGTACCACGGACAGTGATCCCGGGGTCTTCCCGATCCCGTCGATAGGCTTCGTCCAGTCCAGCGAGGACAGCCGGTTCGCATTCGGCTTCAGCGCCTTCGGCGTTGGCGGATTCGGTGTCGATTACGCCGGCTCCCCGATGCCTCTGGGCTCGCTCCCGGATAACGCCATTCTGTCTCCGCAACGCGGCGAACTCGGAATGGGCTTTGGCGCACTGGCCTCCGAGTTCATGCTGCTCCAGGCCTCGCCGACCATCGCTTACAAGATCAATGACCGGGTGTCCGTAGGTATTGCGCCCACGTTCAACCTGGCAGCGCTTGACCTGTCCGTCTTCCCGGCCACCGCGCCGACCTTTGTCAACACCCCACTCGGCCCACAGCCGATGTATCCAGACGCTCCACGTGCCTGGGCAACGGGGATTGGCTTCCAGGCCGGCGTCCAAGCCAATACGGCTGCCGGCCTCCAGGTAGGACTCTCGTTCAAGAGCCCCCAGAAATTCGGCGAGTTTGAGTACTCACCTGAACTGACCGGTGCTCCCGACTACTCCTTCCAGATGGACTACCCGATGATCATCTCGGGTGCCGTGGCCTACACGGGTGTTGAGGGACTGTTGCTGGCCGGGGATGTCCGGTACATCGACTTTGAGAACACGGAAGGCTTCTCGGAGACCGGTTTTGACCAGATGGGTGCCGTTCGCGGGTTCGGCTGGTCCAGCATCACCGTCGTTGCCGTCGGCGCCCAGTACGAGGTAGCCGAAGACCTGCCCGTCCGAGTCGGTTATTCCTACAATCCTTCGCCGATTGATGAGAGTACCGCCTTCTTCAACTCACCGGCACCGGCTATCGTGTCCCATCACGTGTCAGGCGGCTTCAGCTACATGATCCGCGAAGGCCTGCAGTTCTCCCTGGCCGCCCAGTTCGGCCTCGAGAACGATGTCACGGGTAACTGGATGACCATCGATCCGGGCACGGGCGCCACCGTTGGCATTCCTGGAACGACAATCACCAACACGCTGTCTACCCTGACTGTTATCGGAGGCGTGCACCTGAGCCTCTAGCCGGCCCACGGTCGGTGCTCTGACCCGATGGGCAGGGTACGCAGGGATCGCCCCCCCTGAAGGCCGACACAAAATCGACACAGAAACGTGCTCGGGATGGAACGGGTTGCCGTATCCATCCCGAGCACGTTTTCGTACTCTTTGCATAACCGGGACCCGCCTGCGAGTCCCCCCACTGCACAACGAAGTCCATCGATACGATGAAACGCATTCCTGTCCTTCTTTCCCTGCTTGGCCTCCTGTTCATGACCGCCGGTACCTCAATGGCCCAGCGTGGGATGAACCCGGAGCAAATGAAGGAACGCATGACTACTCAGGTTGAGGAAGCCATTGTTGCGCTTGCTCTGGAAGGGGACCGCGCCGAGACCGTTCGGCTTGTCCTCATGACGCAGGGCGAGAAGCGGCTTGACATGCAGACGGCCATGCGTGGTGGTCGTGGTGGTGGTCAGGGCCGCGCCCAGCAGGGCCAGTCGGGACAAGGTCAGGGAGACCAGCGTGCCGGCCGCATGCGCATGCGCGAGCAAATGCAGGCGCTGGATCAGGAGACCATGACGATGCTGAAGGAGGTGCTCACCGAGGACGAACTCGTCAAGTACGCCGAGTTCGTAGCCAGCCAGCGACCGGGCGGCCGCCGCGGAAACGCACAGATCCAGTAGCGATACCGCCTAGCGGAGTACGGTCACGGTGGCGCTGCGAGGCCACGTACCGGGAGCACTGTGAGTGCCCGCGGATTGCGGTTCCTGGACCACTAGATACAGCCCGGGGCTCACCCGGCTACCCGCGGTGTCGGTGAGATCCCAGTGCACCCCAGAGAGGGTTCGCACCCGCCGGCCCAGCAGGTCGAATACCACAACCTGCGCATCCCGCCGGTCCGAGTTGATCCATACTCCGTCTGCTGCGGGGTTTGGATACACCTGAAGGTTCGCGGGCAGCTTCGGCAGGCCGGGACCATCCGTACTGACCGATGCCCCAACCTCGACGGCGGTAGACGCGATCCGCTCCGGCGCATTCTCGGTGGCCTCGTACATCCGCTCAAAGCGATCCACCGCCTCCGTGTCGTACCCAAACAGATCGGCCACGTAGTTGGGGCGGACGCTCTGGTAGAGGAGGTTTACCTCCAGCAGATACCCGCCATCGCCGGCTGGAATCCGGTAGGTGACCCTGTCGGAGCCCGAGCCTTCGCCGATGGCACCGCGGTTGAAGTTGCCGTCAGAAGTGGCGCGTCCCTCAACAGCGGCATCCTCACCACGCGGCCCGTCTGCTTTCCAGCCTACTGGTGGGATGCGATTGTCCTTCAGGTACTGCGACGCGCGGAGAAGCCCGTAGGTCACATCGCCGCTTGGGGTTCCGAGGACCGATTCGTAGATCTGGACCTGATTCTCCGACCGGATCACGTCGCGATGTGGCTCCAGTCCCCCTTCGCCTGCCAGCAGACTGCCTGATGCGTTCCACGCACCGGAGTGGAACACGGTCTCCCCACTCGGGCGCTGGAGCTTCACCTCGAGCCAAACCCGTCGCGAGGGGTACCCGGTTGGAAGCTTATGGCCCGACCAGTTCTGGACCGAGACCGCGACTTCCAGGGTATCGCCATCCCAGATGGGTTCCGCCGTGACCGTCGCCGAGGAAGCCAGCATCCGGCGGGTTCGCGCGATGGTAGAATCAAAATGGACCGTCTCGGCGGTCACCCCCAGTTCTTCCGCGTTGTCCCGCAGCACCGAGAGCATGAACGCGTTGCCGCCGACGAACTCGTGCCGGTAGAACGGGGCCCGCGCGTCAAGGCCGCGAGGTGTATTGGCAATGGGTACCGGCGCAGACTCCACAGGCATGTGGCAGGTCTGGCACTGGATGTCTTCCCCGGGATAGGAGGAATTGAGCCATTCCAGATACGGCGTCTGCTCCGGCAGCCGTCCGGTGACCTGACCCGTCTCATCTACGGAGTCCGTAAACAGGGTGTGACACGTGGCGCACAGTTCGGAACTGCCCATGTGCTCTCCGAACACGGGCTCGTAGCCGCTCATGGCCAGCATGGGCCAGCCGAAGGGCTCGGTATACGGGCCGTAGATGGTCTGATCATGCCCTATGGCATAGCCACCCGAAAAGCTCTCGTCTTGACCGAGGTTGTCGGGGTCAATCTGGTGACAGACTGTGCAACTCACCCCGTCCAGGGCCAACGGATCCGCATTCATCTCGGCCAGCGAATAGAGGCGTCCCTCCTCCCGGGCCTCCGTTCGTCCCATGGGCGCGTGGCAGGTGGAGCACTTGTCTTCGATGGCCTCGGCGAGCGACGGGTTGGCGGCGACCTCCGCACTGACCTTGGCCTGCCAGAGGGGGTCCTTGGCGGCATTCGCCATCATGGTCCCGCGCCAGAAAGACGGTGGCGATACGTCCGAGCCGTCAGCGCCGCGTAGCGCCGCCGGGTCCTGCGCATCGGGCGTGTGGCAACTGGCGCAGTTACCTGACCCTGAAAACAGGGCGCTCTGGTCCCTGGGAAGGTCCCCGGCACTCTGGCCCGACATGAGGACCACCGCCATCGAGACGGGCAGCAGAACCAACTTGAGGGGAGATTGCACGGAAGAACAAGGAGTGAGGACCTACGCGAAGGTATCGTCCTCTGTCGGCCGGACGAAAGCCTATTCCGACTTCCCGGGACGCGCCACGGGTGCCTCCTCGGGATGCCCGCCATCCCCACCGAACGGTAGTTGCGGAGCACTGACGACGTCCAATGCGGACAGACGCCGCGGGGTGGCATCCACCGGCTCCACCGAAATCATCTCCTTGGACGATCCGCTCCCGAGGTCCTTGAACCGGCGGGCCGACACCAGGACACGTGATTCCAGGGTCCCGACTGCCTTGTTGTAGTTCCCAATGGCCGTGTTCAGACCCGACCCAACCCGGGAAAAGTGCTCTGCCAGGTGACAGATCCGGTCATACAGCTCCTGCCCAAGTCCGCTGATCTGACGGGCGTTCTCCGCGATCTGCTCCTGCCGCCATCCATAGGCCACCGCCCGCAACAGGGCGATGAGGGTCATGGGTGTTGCGACGATGACGTTGCTGTCGATGCCATACTCAAACAGGCCCGGGTCTGTCTGGAGTGCGGCGTAGTAGAACGACTCACCCGGCAGGAAAAGAACCACCATGTCCGGCGTGGTGTCGAATTGGTCGTGATACGCCTTGGCCCCCAGCTTCCGGATGTGCTCCTTGAGCTGCGTCACATGGCGCTGTGCCTCACGCTTCCGCGTTTCCTCGTCCTCTGCCTCGATGGTCTCGAGGTACGCCTCCAGCGGCACCTTGGCGTCCACCACGATGATGCGATCCCCGGGGAGCTGGACCACGAGGTCTGGACGAAGCCGGCCGTCCGCCGTATGAACCGTCGGCTGTTCCTGGAAGTCACAGTAGGCCACCATGCCGGCCAGCTCAACCACACGCCGAAGCTGAACTTCTCCCCACCGCCCGCGCACGTCGGGGCGCCTCAGGGCCGTGACGAGATTAGCGGCTTCCTTTTGAAGCTTGGCCTGAGACTCGGAGAGTGACCGCACCTGCTGGCGGAGTGCCGAGTAGGCGTCCGTCCGGTCCTTCTCGACTGCCGCGAGCTGGGCCTGAACGGCCTCAAGGCTCTTTCCGAGAGGATCAACCAACTGCTGGATCTTCAGCCGCCCGTGCTCGCCCCGCTCATCGGCCTTGGTTACCAGCTTATCGAACTGACTTCTGGCCAGTTCCATAAACGTCTTGTTGTTGTCGTCCAGCGCCTTTCGTGACAGCGCATCAATTTGCTGGATCCACTGCTCCTGCGCTTCGGTCAGCGCCCGGATCTTCTCCTCATCGGCGCGGCGTTCGACGTTCCGAGCGGTTCGCTCCGAAGACAACGCGCGGTCCAACTGGGTGTTGTCCACCCGGAGCCGGTCAATTTCCTGACGGAGGTAGTCAAGCTGCGCGGAGCGCTCCCCCAGTTGGGTTGCCAGCGTCTGCGAGCGGGTTCTCAGGAAGAGCCACGTCAGCAGAGCGCCGCCGGCGATGCCAAGTCCTACGAAAAGAAGCGTGTTGGAATCCAAGATGAGCTGCCAGGTGTGTGCCCGAGACTGAACGTACCACCCGCCAGTGTCACCTTGATGTCATACCCCGGTGCTGGATCGAAAGAATGCCAGGGTGCCCTCACCGTCCGTAGAGAAACCGCAGCATGTCCGGGAACCGCGTTGCCCAGGCCAACTCATGATGACTCGCTCCGGG
>JABDJZ010000470.1 GCA_013003255.1 Rhodothermales bacterium | reverse complement strand
ATCCCGATGTGGTTGTTGACGTGGTCAAAGATCACCTTGATGTCCCGCGCGTGCGCCTCCTCGACAAACCGCCGGTAGTCCTCGTTGGACCCGAATCGCGCATCGATCTGGTAGAGATCCGTAGCCGCGTACCCGTGGTAGCTGTTCCGCCCGTTGTTCTCCAGTACGGGGTTCAGCCAAAGCGCCGTGACGCCCAGGTCCTGTAGATAGTCCAGGTGATCAATGATGCCCTGCAGGTCTCCGCCGTGGCGTGCTCCGTGGCGTGATCTGTCCACCGTCTCCGTCAGGCCCGGCACATTATTGTTGGACGGGTCTCCATCAGCGAATCGGTCAGGCGTGAGCAGGTAGACCACGTCTTCCGGGCCGAACCCCTGATGCCTCCCCTCACCGGACTCCCGCTGCAGGACGGGATATTCCATAGAGACCGCGCCATCGGCACCCCTGAGCGTCAAGGTGTAGCTGCCCGGTTCCAGGTCAGCAGGCACGGAGAAATCCACGAACGCATAGCTCGAACTCTCGAGCGTATGGATACCGGTGACCCTCAGTGCGGGGTCTTCAAACTCCGCCGTCAGCCCGGCCAGGTTTTCGCCGTAGATCATCAGTTGCAGTTCGTTCCACTCCATCCCCACCCACCAGTTGGGCGGCTCAACCTTATCGATGGAGGGTGCCTGCCCAAAGCTGGGCAGTACATAGAAACACGTCAGGATGAGGGCAAGAAGGATGCGCATGGAATCAAGGAGGGTTGCGTCCGTAACCCCCCTGCCGACCTGACGGTTTCGTGTACCTTCCCGACTCACCAAACTGCCGGTACCGTGTCCATATCCCTGACGGACGAACAACGCGCTGAAGCCGTCGCCTCCATAAAGCAGTACGCCGCCGAGAATTTCGATGAACCTCTGGGCGACCTCGCCGCCGGTTTCCTGTTGGATTACTTCGTGGCCGAAATCGGTCCATCCATCTACAACCGCGGGGTTCGTGATACCCAGGAGCGTGTCCAGGCCGCGGTGATGGATGTGGACATGGACCTGCGCGAGGCCGAGTTCACGTTCTGGAAAACGCGGAGACGGACATGACGGGGGCTGGCGCACCTCAACCGCTGGCGCTGATCACCGGCGCCTCCAGCGGCATCGGTGAGGCCTGCGCCCGTCGCTTCGCCGCGGAGGGGTACCGGGTAGCGCTGATGGCCCGCTCGGCAGACAAAGTGGCGCGCCTTGCTGACGAGCTCGGAGAGGGTGCGGTGGCATGTCCGTGTGACGCTGCCGACGGCGATGCCGTGCTCGCCCGAATCGCCGAAATCCGCGAAGCCCACGGCCCGATCGACGTAGTAGTCAATTCGGCTGGGTCCGGTGCCTGGAAACGGGTCGAGGAAACTCCGCCCTCGGAAGCTCTTGAGATGATGGGGGCGCCCTATCAGGCTGCCTTCAATACCTCACATGCCGTCCTGCCGGATATGCTGTCGAGGCGACGGGGCGTGCTGATCCACGTGGGATCGCCGGCCTCGCTGGCTCCCTGGCCCGCCAGTGCCGGCTACGCAGCCTCACGCTGGGCCCTGCGGGGACTGAACGAGGCGTTGAACATGGACCTCCACGGCACCGGCGTGCGCAGCAGTCACGTGGTCTTCGGCCGGGTGGACAGCGCCTACTTCAGCACCAACGCCCACGCCGAAGAACGCATGCCACGGATTGGAGGCATTGTGCGCACCATTCCTCCGTCCGAATGCGCGAACGTCATCCTGCGTGTAGCCGGAAAGCCCAGACGGGAGGTGTACTACCCGTTCATGCTTCGACTCAACTTCTGGCTGTTCAGCGTAGCACCATGGCTAACCCGGTGGCTGCTGCGGACCACCGGGCATAGACTGGACCCAGAGTGAGTCTGTGAAGGAGGTGTCCTGGCCACGCAAGGCCACCGGTAAGCCCCGGCCGGAAGGCACGGCGCCGATTAAAATCCAGTGAGGGCTTAAGAACCGCGGGTGGTTGCCGATACCCCTCGTGCGGACCTGCGTTTTCTAAGGCAGGCGCCAATCGTTCTAGGCGGGGCGGTTGTCCTTTCTTTTGAAACGGCACCACAGTCTCATGAAGAGCTCCCTTAAACTCTCACTCGCGCTCGTCGCTGCCCTCGTCCTTTCGACGGGATGTACGGACAGCATGCTCACTGAACTTCCGGAGAGCACCTCTTCGGCGCGGATCAGTACTTCCGTCCCGGACGCCCCCACGGAGGGCAAGCTGCGTTTCCCGCATCTGCTGGACCAGGCAATGTCTGGCGTAGCCTCCAAGTCCGGCCAAAACGTCAACCTCTTTCTGGGTTTCAATCAGTATGAGGCTGACGGCGTAACCCGGCGGGTCTTGGACGAATACGGAGTTACCCGTCGCGTTCTCGAGGAGTACGGCGTTACGCGTCGAGTCCTGGAAGAGTACGGTGTGACGCGCCGCGTACTGGACGAATACGGCGTTACGCGTAGGGTTCTCGATGCCTACGGCGTTACTCGCCGTGTCCTGGAGGAGTATGGAATCACTCGCCGTGTCCTACAGGAATACGCGGTGGTCACGGATGACCTCCTCGCCCAGTATGGCGTGGCCATGGCAGACCTCGAGGCACAGGGTGTCACCCGCCGTGTCCTGGATGACTACGGTGTTACCCGCCGTGTCCTGGACGACTATGCCGTGACGATGGAGCGCTGGGAAGGCGATATGAGCGCCTTCGAGAACGTGATTCGCCTGCGGTTCCTGGTCTCCAAGGGCCGGCCCGGCGTAACCATCTCCTTTGACTCGGACTTCCTGAATTCCATCCTGGACGAACTCTACTTCGACTCGGACATTTCCTTCATCGACCCCGATGTCTCCATGGGTAGAAACCCATACGGAGCGAACGGGGCCGAAAGCTCGGGAGACGAACTGGTCTCCTGGAATCTGCAGGCCGTGGGAGGCATTTTCACGAGCTTCCACAATGACAAGGTCCACGTGTACGTCCTGGACTCCGGCGTGCAGGACTACGACATGGATCTCGTGGAGGCCAAGGACTTCACGATGCTGTTCCAGAACCGTGGTCAGGAAATGATCGAGGAGAGCGAAATCCTCCGCGTCGATGGCTTCGACCCCGGAAGCGGTGGTGACTGGACCGACGGTTCGGGGCACGGCACGCACGTCGCCGGTATTATCGCGGCCAAGAAGAACTCCTCCGGCGTTCGAGGCGTGGCCCGTGGGATGAAGTTGCACAGCCTGAAAGTGCTGACCGACCAGGGAAAGACGGACATGACGACGGTGATGGCGGCCGTGGACTATGTGACCGGTAAGAAACTGGCAGATCCGAGCCGACCCATGGTCATGAACCTGTCGCTGGGCATGGACTTGGGCAGCGGTGCCTACAACGCGCTGGACGAGGCCGTTCAGGATGCGATTTCCGCAGGAGTCGTGGTTGTGGTCTCTGCCGGAAATGATGGCAAGGACGCTACGACCTATTCGCCGGCACACGTCCGTGACGCGATCACGGTTGGTGCCTACGACAAGGACTATGGCTTTGCCGATTACTCGAACTACGGCCCGGCCGTGGACATTCTCGCGCCCGGCACAGGGGTTGTTTCGCTTTCCCACAAGTCTGCGGAGTTCAACCGCGGAGATAACGTGCTGATGTCCGGAACGTCCCACGCCGCACCACACGTGACCGGTGCAGCCGCCGTGTACCTGCAGCTCAACCCCACGGCCACACCGGCTCAGGTCAAAGCGGCATTGCAGCACAACGGTCGGAAGCTTGTGCTGAACGCCCCGAACGGCACGACCAACCGCACGGTATACGTCAGCAGTTTCGCGGGCGACGGCGATGACAAGCCGTTCGCGTTCTCGAAGGCCCAACTGGACAACGGCACCATCCGGATTGAGGGAGAAGGCGAGCGCCTGTCCCCGGTTGAGGTCTTCAGCGTGGCCACCGGTGAACTGATGCAATCATTCACGGTCCAGTCTGACCACAAATGGGAAGGAAACATTCCTCTTAACGGGACTCCTCCCTGCGACGTGGAGGCACGTTGGAACAACGAGGCCCAGAAGCTGCTGGTGGAAGACGCTGAATTCAACTGTGACCACCCGCTGGCCGTCGATAAGGCGACGTTCACGAGCCACAAGAAGCACGGCGATCAGCTTTCCATCCAGGGAACGGCCCTGCGTAATGCCACGGTTGAGTTGTCCGATCATGCCTCGGGCGAGGTGTTCTGGACGCTGCAGGCAGATGGAATGGGCACTTGGGACGTAGGTAAGCTCGAGCCACCGTTTCTGATCTGCGCTGTACGTGCAACCAGCGGTCAGAGCGTATCCATTCTCCCCGTGTCAGGCAATCGGGCTTGCCGGTCAGGTTCAACGGCTGCACAGTTCGGGTTGGATCAAGCCAGCTTCACGACTGACGAGTACGGCGACACCGAGTACAAGGTGAAGGGAACCGCCGAGCCGTTCGCCGCCCTCGAGGCCTACAACGCGCTCACCGGTACTCTGCTGGGCGAGTTTGAGGCGGACAAGAATGGCAGGTTCCAGGCGGACTGGGAGAACCCGGCTTCGGTGCCATGCGCCATCCGCGTACAGGACGCCCTAAGCGGCATCTCGGCGGAGTCCACCGTCAACGGTGCCCCGGCAGATTGCGTGGGCCTCTTCCGACTGGCCAGCGCCGA
>JABDJZ010000468.1 GCA_013003255.1 Rhodothermales bacterium | reverse complement strand
ACTCCTACGAGGGCGGATCGAACCTCTTCCTGGAGTTTGACTGGGGAGCCGATACGGACCTGAAGGCCATTCAGGTCAGGGAACGCATCGACGCCGTGCGGGACCAGTTCCCGGCCGATGTCGAGCGGATCTTTGTCAATCGGTTCAACATGGCAGATGAGCCCATCCTGCAGCTCCGGTTGTCTTCGGAGCGGGACCTCTCAGGGTCCTACGAGCTCTTGGACCGCAAGCTCAAGCAGGTCCTGGAGCGGGTCGAGGGTGTCTCGCGCGTGGATCTCTACGGGGTGAACCGGCGGGAAATCAAGATTGAACTGCTGGCAGACCGGATCGCGGCCCACCGGGTGGATCTGGGCAAGCTGACCTCGGACCTGCAGTCCGCAAACTTCTCCGTGACGGCCGGACGCATTACGGATGCGGGACAGCGCTACGTGGTACGCCCGGTGGGAGAAATCCGGAGCGTGGACGAGGTCCGGGACCTGGTCATCAGGCGCGATGGACTTCGCCTGTCCGATGTCGCCCGCGTCACGCTGGATGACCCCGAGCTGAACCATGGCCGTCACCTGAATCGCAACTATGCGGTGGGACTGGACATCCGGAAGGAGGCCGGCGCCAATACCGTGGCGGTGGCGGATCGCATCGACGAGGCCTTGGCCGAGGTGGGTGACGACCCCGACATGGCCGGGATCAACATCTACTACATGGGGAATGCGGCCGAAGGCATCGTCCAGTCGCTCCGGGACCTGCTGGAATCGGGGGCCTGGGGCGGGGTGTTCGCCCTTCTGGTGCTGTTCTTCTTCCTGCGTCGACTCTCGACCACGCTGGTCGTGACGCTGGCCGTCCCCATATCCATCCTGTGTACGGTGGGTGCCCTCTACTTCCTGGGCTTCACCCTGAATATCCTGAGCATGATGGGCCTGATGCTGGCCGTCGGGATGCTGGTGGACAACGCGGTGGTTGTCACCGAGAACATTCACCGACACCAGCGGCTGGATCCGGAGAATCCCCGCGCTGCGACGCTTCGCGGTGTTCGCGAGGTGTCCCTGGCCGTGACGGCAGGGACCCTTACCACCGCCATCGTCTTCCTTCCCATGGTGGTCAGTCAGGCCGATGAGGTCACGCTGTTCCTGAAGCACGTGGCGGTAGCCATCATCATTTCGCTCGGGGTATCGCTCCTGATTTCCCTGACAGTGGTTCCGCTGCTGGCATCGCGCCTTAAGCCGCCGCCGGACACGGGCGCTTCCAACTCCATCGAATGGGCCACCGAGCGGTACGCAGGCCTCCTGAGCAGCATGTTGAAGCGACCCAGGGTGGCTGCCGCCGTGGTCATCGGTACGCTCCTGAGCGTAATCATTCCGGCCTCCCTGGTGAACATGGATTTCTTCCCCAATGAGCAGGGGGAGCGGGAGATCTTCGTGATCTACAACATCCAGGGCCAATACACCGTGGAACGGGTTGAGGAGGCGGTCGACGAGATGGAGGAGTACCTCTTTGCAAACAAGGAGCGCTTCGAGATCGAGAACGTCTATTCGTACTACGAGGGCGGGTCGGCCCAGTCGACCCTGCTGCTGGACCCCGACAGCGATACCGAACTTTCGGAGCTGGAGGATCGGATCCGCGAGGGCTTCCCGAAAATGGCCATCGCCCGCCCGTCCTTTGACTGGGGCGGTGGGATCACGGGCGAGAACGTTCGAATCCTGCTGCAGGGCGAATCCAGCGATCGCTTGGTGCAGATGTCACGCGATGTGGCTCAGGTGCTGTCGCGTGTGGAGGGTTTCAAGGACGTCCGGTCCGAGGCGGAGACGGATGATCAGGAAGTCCAGGTGGTGGTGGATCGGGATCGGGCCAGCCAGTACGGCCTGTCTGCGGAGTCGGTGGCCCGGACGGTGTCCACGGCAATGCGTGGACAGAATCTCCGTAGGATCCGCACCGAAGCCGGCGAGGTGGATCTCCGGATCGAATTCCAGAACCGGGACCGCCGGTCCGTGGACGACCTTCGCAATCTGCCGCTTCAAATCGGTGACGGCGAGCAGATCAAGCTCGCGTCGCTCGCAGACCTCAACCCCAGGCAGGCACGGCGGTCGATTAACAGGGAAGACCGCGTGACCATGATGGGCGTCACGGTCTTCCTCGAAGACATTACGCTGGAGGAGGCGCGTGAGCGCATCTCGCAGACCATGTCGAATTACGAACTGCCTGCCGGCTACACGTGGGGCTACGGACGACGATTCAGCGAGGAGGCGCAGAGCCAGCAGATCATGATGATGAACCTGCTTCTGGCACTGGTCCTGATCTACCTCGTGATGGCATCGCTGTTTGAATCGCTCATCCACCCGGCGGCCATCTGGACATCCATCCTCTTTGCCATCGTCGGCGTTTTCTGGTTCTTCCTCGCCACCGCCACGACGTTCTCCATCATGGCGTGGATCGGCATCCTGGTGCTTATCGGCGTGGTGGTCAACAACGGGATCGTGCTCATCGATCACATCAATCACCTCCGCGGTGAGGGCCTTGAACGCCACGACGCCATTGTTCAGGCGGCGCGGGACCGGATGCGTCCCATCGTGATGACGGCCGCAACCACGGTGTTGGGCATGGTGCCCCTTTGCATCGGCAATACCCTCATCGGAGGCGACGGGCCGCCTTACTACCCCATGGCGCGGGCGATCGTCGGCGGGCTGTCGTTCTCGACGCTGGTCACGCTGATCATTCTGCCGGCCATCTACGTGTTCCTGGATGACGTCCGCATCTGGGGACTCAGGACCGCGCGATCCGCCTCCGGGAACTGACCGCTGGTGGGGCCGCGTATGTGGGCCCGTGATTAGCACCCGCACCCGAATACTCACCGATCCCGTCGAGGCGGCCGGACTCCTGCGCGAGGGCAAGCTGGTGGCTTTTCCGACCGAGACTGTCTACGGCCTGGGCGCCGACGCAACGAATCCCCTCGCCGTGGAACGGGTGTATCGCGCGAAGGGCCGTCCGGGAGACAACCCCCTGATCGTACACCTGGCGGGCGCCGAACAGATTGAAGAAGTGGCGGCGGAGGTGCCGGAAGCCGCATCGTGGCTCCTGGAGGCCTTTGCACCGGGGCCCATTACCGTCATCGTCCCGCGCGGGCCCTCCATCGTGCCGGCCGTCTCCGCCGGGCTGGAAACGGTCGGCGTTCGGGTACCCGCCCACCCTGTAGCCCGGGCGGTGCTGAAGGCGGCCGGCATTCCGGTTGCTGCTCCGTCAGCCAACCGTTCGGGGCGTCCAAGCGGTACCACGTGGCAGGCCGTGCTGGCTGACCTTGATGGCAGGATTGACGGCCTCCTCATGGGGGAGCGCCCGGAAGTGGGGATTGAATCCACCGTGGTGGACTGCTCCGGTCCGGTTCCGGCTGTGCTCAGGACCGGGGGCATCAGCCTTGAACAGCTCCGCGACGTGCTTCCGGGTATCATGGCGCGCGGCGAACGACTCGATGCCAGCCCCGGGACGCGCCATCCGCACTATGCGCCGACGGCCCGCGTGACTGTTGTTGACGCCCCGCGTCCCAGGGACGGCGCCGCGTATATCGGATTGCAGCAACCCGAGCCGGGCTACGTGATCACGGAGGTCGTGCCGGACCTCGAGTCATACGCCCGCACCCTCTATGCCTTCTTTCGCAAGGCGGACTCTGTTGGGGTGAAGCAGATTGATTGCGAGCGCCCGCCGGCTTCCGGCATCGGTGTGGCTCTGCGGGATCGCGTGGTCCGTGCCGAGGCGGCCTCTGATCGGTGAAGGAGGCGTGTATTCAACCCTCGGGGCCGAACTCCGGGTCACCTTCCTGAAATGGGGACGTATAAGACCCCATAGTTCATTGAATTGTCGGGCGCTTCCCCTCTGGGGTGAGTGCCCGTTTCACATAAAGATGGAGACGGACATGCATAGCGCATCACAGCGTGAACGCATGCAGGCCGGACCCGAGCAACTGGCCTACGTGGCCACGGCGGTCGTGATTCTCACGGCCATCGCTGCTCTGGTGGCCTAGCACGTTATCAGATAGATGAGAAGCCGCTGATTCCAGCAATGGAGTCAGCGGCTTTTCCATTTTAGGGGCGTGGCCGGTTCAGCGACACGGTGACCGCCAACGACGCAGGGCCCGGCCTTACCGTGACGCGCCCGGCTGCCACGTGACGCCGCGTCAGTACCCAGCCCGTGGAGAACCCGATCAGGCTGCCAGCTACCACATCCGAGAACCAATGTGCGTTTGTGGCCATCCTGGAAAACGCGGTCGTGGTGGCCAGCAGGAACAGACCGCCGCCGACAATGCCTCCGTAGTAGAGGGCAAACGGCGTCAGGGAGGCAAAGGCCGTCGTCGCGTGTCCCGAGGGCATGGAGCGGTGGCCGGAAAACGGGCTGAATGATCCGGAACCCCGGTTCTCCCAGGGACGGGCCCGGCCGAACACGCTCTTGAGCGAATTCGTAACCAGGTTGGCCAGAATAACGGACTCAAGCGCCGTAAAGGAGGCGTCCTGACTCCGCGTGTTTCCAGTCATCATGCGTCCAACTAAGAGAACCCCGAGCGTTGGGCGAACGACCCGGGCATGGCCGAATTCCTGCGCGAGGCGCAAACCACGATTGGACTCCAGGTCATTCGCCCAGTCCGTGAGGGACTCATCATGGCGACTCATCAGCCAGATGCCGGCGGCTGCACCGGTCGCAATCCCGGCCGATTTTAGGTTCAGTCCACCGGAGATGGCCCGAACGTCCTCGACGGGCCAGAGCAGGAACCGGATTGGATCGTCCGCCTGCCGGGCCTCGGCCGGAGCAGACAGTGCCAGACCTGCCAGAATCAGGAGGTGGGGAGCGAAGCGCATGCGTCTATATTACAAAGCTGTTGCCGTCAATCCCGCTGCAGTCTCCATGCGTTCAGGTCGAGTCGAACTCGGATCCGGTCCAGCCATCCTGCTGCACGGCGGTGCCTGGGACATTCCGTCGGATGAAACGGATCGCCACATCGACGGCATGGTCCGGGCCCTCGAGGCCGGTATCCGCGCGCTGGAGCAGGGCCGGGCTGCCGAGGAAGTGGTGGTCGAAGTCGTCGCGACGCAGGAGGCCTCGGGCGTGTTCGATGCGGGGAGCGGCTCCGTGCTTACCCGGACCGGCATTGTGGAAATGGATGCCGGTGTCATGCGGGGCGAGGATCTGGCGTTCGGAGCCGTGGGAGCCCTTCGTACGGTGGCGCACCCCATCAAGGCGGCCCACCTGGTCCTGGAGTCCGGTAAGGGGCAGGTGCGCTTCATGGCCGGCCGGGAGGCCGAGCGGCATCTCCACGACGCAGGGATTCCGCGTGCTTCCGTGTCCGACCTCATCCATCCGCGCGAGCAGCGCAGGTGGGAGGTGCTGCAGAAGGACCCGGCCTGGCACACCAGCGAGGCGTTCCTGGCTTCGGTCCCCCGGGGCACGGTGGGATGCGTGGTCCGGGACGCCCGCGGGCAGATGGCGGCCGGCACGTCGACCGGCGGCACCCCCTTTCGACCCGAGGGTCGCGTGGGCGATTCGCCCCTGCCGGGATGCGGGTACTACGCGGACCGCGATGCCGCGGCGAGTTCCACCGGATGGGGCGAGGCCATTGCGTCGGCAGGTCTGGCAGGGCGCGCCGTGGCGGCCGTGGAGCGCGGCGTGGATGTCCTCAAGGCGGCTGAGGGCGAGATTCACCGCATGCGGACCCGGATCAGCAATCACGCCGGAGTGGACGCATCAGCCGGCCTGATTCTGTTGAGCTCAGCTGGCCCGGGTGCGTGGGCCTACAACACGCCCCGGATGGCGCGTGGCGCCTGGTCAGCTGACTCCGGACTCTGGACCCGCCTTGATCCGGCCGGGCCCTCAGCCGAACACGGAGAGCGCCAGGAGTAGCTGACCGGGGAAGTAGGTGGCTACGATGAGGGCGTCCGAATTCTTGATCTCGCCCACGAACCGGTTCAGGGCGAGCACCACGTCCGAGAACAGGAAGAGGGAGGCCCCTGCCGCGGCCAGCCATCCCGAAAGCGACCCGGTTGCCATCGCGACTGCCCAGGCACTGCCCGCCATGACGGCAATGGCCGCCGCATAGACGATGACGGGTAGCCTGAGCCGATCCAGGTGACGCCAAAGAATGACCACAATGAACACGGCGGCCAGCGCGAACGGCAGGTAGGGCAGCGGGGAGAACTCGGTCAGTCTTCCCAGGAATGCCATGGCGTAGGCCACGTGCCCCACCAGAAAGGCTGAGAGGCCGGCCAGGAACCGGTCTCGGGGAAGCATGAGCGCTATGTCCCCCAAAAGGGAGAACCCGAGACCGATCAGCATCCAGAGGCGGTATGCGTCGCTCACCGTGGGCCAGGCGAACACGGCTATCAGGATGATCGAGATCATCGCCAGTGGCTTGGCGAGGTAGACCAGATTCTGAAAGCCCTGGCGCTCGGCCCGCACCAGCACCACGGCGCTGGTGAGTGCGAATGCTGAAAGCAACGCGGTGACCATGGAATCAGTTGTCGAGGGAAAGGGAAGGCGATAACTTAACGCCCCGCTCCGGACCACGTTCATGTCCTTATCGCCACCCACATCTTGATGCTGCGTTCGCTGGCGACGGCCGTCCTGCTGACCCTGGTTCTTGGTTCCGGTTGTACCGGATCGCTCCAGACTGCACCTACAACGGCCATTCCGGCCTCGACGCCGTCGATTCCGTCAGAACCCCCTCCATCCGCCATGCGCGAGTTCCGCGGGGCGTGGATTGCCACCGTGGCCAACATCGATTGGCCGTCGGAGGCCGGGCTCGATACCGGGACGCAGCAGGCGGAACTCAGGCACATGCTGGATCAGGCGGCGGCGCTTGGATTGAACGCCGTGGTTTTCCAAGTGCGGCCGATGGCGGATGCCCTCTACCGGTCCGACCTCGAGCCCTGGTCGAGTTATCTGACCGGCCAGCAGGGTGGGGATCCGGGCTACGACCCGCTGGCGTTTGCCATCGAGGAAGCGCATGGACGCGGGATGGAGTTGCACGCCTGGTTCAATCCGTTCCGGGCAGGGCACCCCACCACCGAGGGCGCCTACGATTCCCTGCACGTCCAGGTCAGCCAGCCGGACTGGGTCGTGGAGTACGGAAACCTGCACTGGATGGACCCCGGGATACCTGAGGCGCGCGATCACAGCCTGGCCGTGATGATGGACGTTGTGCGTCGCTACGACGTTGACGGCATTCATCTGGATGACTATTTCTATCCCTATCCGGCCAACGACTCGCTGGGGCAGGCAATCCCATTCCCGGATGACCCTTCCTGGCAGGCCTCGGGCTACGAGGGAGACCGCGCGGACTGGCGGCGGGACAACGTCAATCGATTTGTAAGCGACCTCTACGGTACGGTCAAGGCTGAGCGGCCGGAGGTCAAGGTGGGCATCAGTCCCTTCGGGATCTGGCGCCCGGGCCACCCGGAGGGCATCGAGGGGTTTGACCAGTACGAAGGACTCTACGCCGATGCACGTCTCTGGCTGCAGCAGGGATGGGTAGACTACTTCACGCCCCAACTCTACTGGGCCCTGGACAGCAGCGGTCAACCCTACGGCCCGCTTCTGGACTGGTGGAATGAGCAGAATGTGCTGGACCGGCACCTCTGGCCGGGCAACTACGCCAGTCGCATTATCCTGGAGGGGTCGGCCTACTGGGAGCCCGAAGAGCTCCTGCGCCAGGTCCGGCATACCCGGAACACGCCGGAGTCGGACGGGAATATCCATTTCAGCATGAAGGCGTTGATGCCGGGCGTTGGCGCCCACGTGCTGCTCCGGGACAGCGTCTATGCCGAGCCGGCGCTCACTCCGGTCACTACCTGGCTGGGCGGTACCACGCCCGCCGTCCCGCGCGTTGCGTGGGAGGGGATGCAACTGCGAATCAGCCCCAGGGAAGGGGAGCAGCCGCCCCGGGTCTGGCACCTGCGCGAGTGGGACGGCTCCAGGTGGCAGGTCCGTCTGATCCCGGGAATCGAACGCGCCGTTTCCTACACGGATGCCCCCGTGATTGCGGTGGTCTCAGCCGTCAGTGCGCTTGGAATCGAGAGCCCCAACGCCTGGGCCCTGCGGAGGCAAGCCGTTGAGTAGGCACCCACTGGCCTTTGGCCTTTTGCTCACCTTGGTCGGCTGCTCCGGGCCGGGGTCACTGACGGTCGACCCCACTCCATCACCCACGGAGCGGGCTTCAGACTATCTCTCCCTGTGCAAGGAGGTCGATTGCGGCTTCCCCCTCGATTCCGGTGCCGGCATCGATACCCTGCTTGTAGGGGGCGACGGCGTCCTCGAGGTATGGCTCAACGATGCGTATGCGCAGACGCCGTCCAGAGAGGAGGATATCCAGGTCTTCCTGGCAGGGCTTCGGGAGGCGCTGGCGGTAGACTCCCTCCGTGCCTGGTCACTCGAGCACCCCGTCACCCAGCTGGTGCCCAACCACGAGCGGTCCGCCTTGCCGATCGATCCATCCCGCCGCCCGGACGGGGGAGCGGCCCCCCGACCACTAGTGGTTTGGCCGGACCGTGCGCCCGCGCCCACGCGGGGGCTTGCCGGCAGGCACATCGCGCTCTGGGCCTCCCACGGCTGGTACTATGAGGCCTCGCTCGATCGCTGGGAATGGCAGCGCGCGCGGCTCTTCACCACGGTGGAAGACATCTTTCCCACGGCATTCGTCCTACCCTACCTGGCACCGATGCTGGAGCGGGCGGGCGCCTACGTCTGGATGCCGAGAGAGCGCGACCTGAATCCCGAAATGGTCATCGTAGACCATGACACGGGTTTGGGCAGTGAGCAGGTTTGCGACTGGGAGGCCGGCGGAACCGGATTCGCTCCGCGGGAAGCACCCTACCAGAGCGGAGAAAACCCGTGGGCACACGGAACGCACCTTTTTCGTCCATCCGGTTCTGGCGAATGCTCACTGACCTGGAAAGCCGAAGGGCTCCATGGCTCGCTGGCCGTCTATGTAAGCCATGGGCGCCACGCCGAAGCCACGCCGACTGCCGAGTACCTGGTCGAGCACGCAGGAGGCACAACGCGGGTGGTGGTCGATCAACGCATGGCCCCCGGTACCTGGGTGTACGTCGGGACCTACCACTTCAATGGTCCCGGCACGATCCGACTGTCCGATCGGAGTCCGGATGAAACCACCGTCTCTGCCGACGCGGTACGATTCGGCGGGGGTAGCGGCGTCATTGCCCGCAACGGACGCACCAGCGGGCGCCCGCGGTGGCAGGAAGGGGCCCGGTACGCGCTGCAGTTCGACGGCATGCCGGCCTCCCTGGTCTACAATGTGACTGAAGCAGCCGACAGCGACTATGTGGATGACTACCGCAACCGGGGGGAGTGGGTGAACTACCTCCGTGGCCGGCCGCTGGGCCCCAACAAGGATCAGGATGCGGAAGGGTTGGGCGTCCCGGTAGACGTCTCGCTGGCGTTCCACACCGATGCCGGGATCACCCCGAATGACAGCACCATCGGGACCCTCGCAATCTATTCCTCACGCGGATACGGGTCGGACGGGGGCGAGGCGCGGGTCTTCGGAGACGGCATGTCCCGTATGGCCAACCGGGACCTGGCCGACTGGGTACAGACCCAGATCGTGGACGACGTCAGGGCCCTTCATGATTCCACCTGGACCCGCAGGCCGCTCTGGGATCGGGACTACAGCGAGGCCTATCGCCCGAATGTGCCCTCCATGTTGCTGGAGCTGCTCTCGCACCAGAATTTTGCGGACATGCGGCTGGGGCTTGACCCGCGATTCCGCTTCGACGTGTCGCGGGCCATCTACAAGGCCCTCGCCCGGTTTACGGCGGCGCAGCACGGCGAGGCCGAGCCCGTCATTGCGCCGTTGGCGCCCGGGGATCTGGCCGTGTCACGGTCCGGGAGCAGGGCATACCTCTCGTGGCAACCGGTCGAGGATCCGCTTGAACCCTCGGCCACACCGAGCGCTTTCCGGGTTTACCAGCGGAAAGAACGTGCCGATGCGCGCGGCATCCTGGAGGGCGGTTTCGATGACGGAGTCACCGTGACAGGAACGGAGGCTGTTCTGCCGGTTGGAAACGGAGTCACCAGCTTCTACGTCACGGCACTGAATGCCGGAGGCGAAAGTGCAGCCTCTGAGGTGGTGGCCACCGGGTTGTCCGAGGACGCGGGTGTGGGACGGGTGCTGGTCATTTCGGCGTTTGATCGGGTTGGACCGCCGGCGGCAGTGGATTTTCCGGGGTGGCGCGGCTTTCCGCAGTTCCTAGACCATGGCGTGCCGGAGCGGATGGACCTGGCCTATACGGGTGCCCAGCACGAGTTTGATCCCACTGCTGCGTGGGAGGACGATGACCAGCCGGGGCACGGCGCCAGTCACGCGGATCGCGAGCCTTTTCCGGAGCCGGGCAACACGTTCGATTTTGCCGCGCAAGCGGGGTGGGATCTGCTGTCAGCCGGCGCAGGCAGGTCCTTTGATACGATGAGTGACGAGGCGTTTGCCGGAGGCGACGCCGCGCCGGACGCCTATGACCTGATCTACGTGCAACTGGGCGAGGAGCGCGCCTCGGTGACCGGTCATCCCGATCGCCCCGAATACCTGCCGTTCCCGCCGGGGATGCAGGAGCAGCTCAGGAGGGCGCTGGATGCCGGGGCCAGGATTCTGGTCTCGGGCTCGTACGTGACCGAGGAGCTAGCTGAAGGTACCGAGGAGGATCAGGCATTCTCGGCTCAGGTCCTCGGGGGTGTCCACAGGGCGGAGCGGGCGTCCCGAACGGGCCACGTGCGTGGCGTTGCGGGTCCGTTCAGTTCGATAAGGTTCTCGTTCAACACGCGGCGCGGAGCTGCCACTTATGCTGCCGAGGCGCCGGAGGCCATCGAGCCGGCGGCCGCTACGGAGACCGTCCTGAGGTATGCCGACTCGAACATGTCCGCGGCCGTTGCCGGCCCCTCGACCGTTACCTTGGGCTTTCCCATCGAAACCATTCTGGACAGCGACAAGCGGGTGGAACTCCTGAGCGCTGTCATCACGCACCTGAGGAGTCGCCCATGAACTCGTCCCCTGATGCCGCCCGCCGCTCCGGAGCCTGGTCCTGGATTCCCTCCCTGTACCTGGCCGAGGGGCTGCCCTACGTCGTGGTGATGACGGTCTCGGTGATCATGTACAAGCGTCTGGAGATTTCCAACACGGAGATCGCGCTGTATACCAGCTGGCTATACCTGCCCTGGGTCATCAAGCCGCTGTGGAGCCCATTCGTCGACCTGGTCAAGACCAAGCGGGCCTGGGTGGTGGGGATGCAGCTTCTCATCGGGGCGGGCCTGGCCGGCGTCGCCCTCACGGTGCCGACCAGCGGCTTCTTCCAGTACACGCTGGCCTTCCTCTGGCTGTTGGCCTTCAGCTCGGCGACCCACGACATTGCCGCGGACGGCTTCTACATGCTCGGATTGAGTACGCACGATCAGGCCTGGTTCGTGGGCATCCGTTCGACCTTCTACCGCTTGGCGATGCTGGCAGGGCAGGGACTCCTGGTCATGCTGGCCGGATATCTGGAGGAGAGTACCGGGAGCGTGCCCGCGGCCTGGTCCATCATCTTCTACATCCTGGCCGGCAGTTTTGTGGGGTTCGCGGCCTGGCACTTTCTGGCATTGCCACGTCCCGTCGAGGACGTTCCCGCCCCGTACCACTCGCTGAATTCTGTGCTTCAGGGGTTCCTGGAGACGTTCCGGAGCTTCTTTCGGAAACCGGGCATCGGACTGGTCCTGACGTTTCTGCTGCTGTACCGGTTCGCCGAGGCCCAGCTGGTCAAGATGGCGAGTCCGTTCCTGCTGGACGAAAGGGCCGTGGGCGGCCTGGGACTTTCGACCACGGAGGTAGGGTTTGTCTACGGCACGGTCGGACTCCTGGCGCTGACGGCCGGGGGCATCCTGGGCGGACTGGCGGCCGCACGGTCAGGCCTCAAAGCGTGGCTCTGGTGGATGGTGGCGGCCATCAACCTGCCGAACGCGGTCTATATCGTCCTCGCGTGGACGATGCCGGAGAGCTTCATTGCCGTGAACGTGGCCGTCGCGGTCGAGCAGTTCGGCTACGGATTCGGCTTCACCGCCTACATGCTGTACATGATCTATGTCGCGGACGGGCCGAACAAGACGTCGCACTTTGCCATCTGCACCGGATTCATGGCGCTGGGAATGATGCTCCCTGGTATGGCCTCCGGGTGGATTCAGGAGATGATCGGCTACCAGTGGTTCTTCATCTGGATCCTGATCGCCACCATCCCGGGATTCATCGTCAGTGGTCTGGTGCCCCTCGATCCCGAGTTCGGCAAGAAGACCGAGAGCTAGAAGGACAGGGCCATTCCAAGCTGAATGCCGCGGCCGGGAAGTCCCTCGTAGTACCGGCCGCCGCGGGCGTTGGGGATGATCGAAATCACGTGGTTGCCGTCGAGGACGTTGGTCACCTCAAGGAATGGGGCGGCCGTCACGGCAGCGTTCAACTGTCGACGATGGGCCAGGCGGAGGTCCAGCAGGTAGAAGCCGTCGATCTCCACGTCATTGCCGTCATCGGCGGCCTGCGCCCCCGCAAACCGGAGGCGCGTCGAGGCTGCGACCGGTCCCAGTGCGCGGGCGAGTCGTACCGAGCCGAACACACTGGGCAGACCGGGGACCTGATTCCCACTCAGCGTGCCGCTTCCAAACCGGTACCTGTGCACGGAGATCGACCCGTCCATGGCAAAGCCCGCCACGGGCGCTACCTGGACCCGGGTCTCGAAACCGATGTAGTTCACGCGTCCGACGTTTCGATAGAATGTGCGTCCCGGGAATGCTTCCAGTTGATAGGGCGTGAGGAAATTGGTCAGCCGCTGCTCGTAGGCCGCGATATCAATCGAGGCAATCTCCCAGGCGTGTCGAAGGCCCAGTTCCACACCCGTGAGACGCTGCGGCGACAGATTGTCGTTGAAGCCGGCTGAGCCGTCCGGGCTGTTCACCAGCTCGGTCGTGGTGGGGATCTCGAACGCTGTGGAGAAGGAGGCAAACAAGACCGTCGGGCCGCTGGTCAGGGTGATGCCCACAGACGGGCTCAAGGCTGAGAATGAGGACGAACCCGAATCATCGCCATCCCCCGTAATGCGGTCTTCCAGCGATACCGAGAGCAGGTCGGCTCGCAGCCCGGCACTGATTTTCAGCGATCCGCTTACCCGGTAATCGGCGTAGATGGATCCTCCCAGGCCGGATACGTCTTCGGTCTGGTCTACATCAGTGGTGCCTCCCCGGGCACCCTCGACGTTGTCCCCATTGATGCGGTCATCGGACTGCAGTCGCCAGTCTCCGCCGAGGGCGATAGACCAGGCGTCATGCTCCTTGCGCCAGGCGGCCCGGGCCCCGCCGGCCGTTCGCTCGACACCGATCCAGGCAAAGGGCAGGGGGTTGTCCAGAGATCGCCGCAGGCCGAAGAGGCTTCCTGAGCCGACGCCACCCGCCAGGGGAACGGTGACGGCTGACGTGGCCTGGACCTGCCAGGCGCGCTTCCCGGACTGGGTGTTCACGTAGCGGGCATCGGCCGCCGAAGGATCCGCTTCCCATTGCTCCAGCGTCAGCGAGCCGGGTGACCGTGTGTCCAGGTCGGAGGCGTTGATGGAGCCTGTTACGACGGCCCCCGAGGTCAGGCTGTGGACCACCCGAAATCCTCCGCGAGTCATCCTTCCGTCGGCGTGCTCCCGAAACCCGGTACGATCCAGGACGGACGCGAAGGCTGAGGTTCCTGTGCGGCCGGTCCGCCCGGCCGTCTCGGCCAGGAAGTGCAGTGTGCCGTCGGACCCGCCCAGCGCACGCGCGGTGGTTCGACGACCGGCCGCGGGGATGGAACCGGATTCAATGGCCAGCACGCCTCCGGCTGCATTGCCCCAGAATCGGCTGGATGGCCCCCGAATCAGTTCTGCCCGTGCCAGCACGGCCGGTTCAATCGGGTCGAGGACCGCTTGCCCGTCCGGCATTGTGAGGAGAATCCCGTCCAGCAGCACGGCGACGCTTCGGACGCCAAAAGCGGCTCGACTTCCCACCCCACGCACCACCAGGCGCTCGCCGATGGCCAGGTGGCTGCGGTCTGCCATCCAGAGCCCGGGCATCTCAGAGAGTACGCTCTCCAGGGACAGTGCAGGCTCGGCCTGGCGACGTTCCGGCTCGCGGATACTGACAGAGACCGCGGCGGGGGCACCAGTGTTGTCGAAGGCGCCTCGCGCGGCCTCGACACGGACGGGTGGGAGTTCAACGGAAAGCGTGTCCTGGGACCATGCCCGCGCTGGGGTCAGCAGGACCAGAAACGCGATGGCAGTGAACAGGAAGCGACAGGAGTGTTTCGGCACGGCGGACCTGGATGTAGGGTCCGGAATATCGCGCTCGGAGCGTGGAGGACCAACGTCCCTACCAGCCGCGCCGCCGCTCCGGGCCGTCCTTCCGCTTGGAGTCGCTCTTCCGCTTGGAGCGCCGATCAGGCTTGGTGATATGATCCTCGTTTACCACGGCCTCGCTCAACTCGACGGTTGGCTGTGGCCGCTGCGGCTGACCCGGCATATAACGGCCCGCCAGACGGTCGGGCACCGCTGCCCGAACGCGTGGAGTTGGAGCCGTCTCCTGAAAAGCCAGGAGTCCCGCGGCGGGCGGGGCGGACCCCTCAATCTGCCGGCGCTCGAGCGCGACTCCTGTATAGTAAAAGTGAATGATGTCCCGGTAGGACTTCCCGGCCTCGGCCATGCCGTGGGCGCCGTACTGGCTCATGCCGACGCCGTGGCCAAAGCCACCGCCTTCGAAGACATAGTTGCCACGACGCTGTTTGAGATCGAATCGCGTTGATTTCAGGCTGGTCTGTCCGAGGGATTCGCGCAGGATGCGCCGGAATTCATCGGCACGGATGCTCCGGCTGCGGCCGGTCCTGCGGTTGAGACCGATGGAAACCGCCCGCCCGTCCCGGTTCTTCTCAGCGATCTCAATGCTCTTGAGATCGACGCCGAGCGCATCTTTCAGCGCACCGTGTAGCCGGTCCACGGGAATCTCAACCGTCCACCGGTGATTGGGAGAAACGCGGTCCCAGGGGTCCTGCTTGCCGCGCAGATACGGGTGGGGGTTCGATTGCCAGACGTCTTCATTGTTCGCCGTATGGCCGCCCGAAGATGAAGAGTACACAGCCTCGATCAGTCTGCCGCTGTGGGTAAGCACTTCGCCGGCAGTGGCCATCGCGGCGCGCCGCGCCAAAGGAGTGACGGTTGCCGCCCCCTTGTAGACCTGGGAGCCGGTGTGATCCACGTGGTCATAACGCGCGGTCGAGCCTACAAGTGACCGAAGGCCGTACGTGCGGGCCACGACCGCCATCGCCTTGGAGCCCTCGAGGTCATTGAGACCGTATTCACTGGAGACTACGGCTGCCACGTAGTCCTCAAGCGGGACGTGGTTGACGATCTCCAGGCTGGATTCGTTTGAAGGGGCCGTGAGCCACAGGCTGCCCGAATACGTCCGGCGCACCTTGCCTACTTCCACGGTGGTCTCGCCGGGACCCAGCGGCTCGAGCCGTACATGGTCCGCCCGGAGATCGCCGCCCTGAGCGCGCAGTCGGACGCTGGATCCTGTCCGAGAGATCTCGAAACGCTGGCCGGGTCCGATCTGGAAAGAAGGCCTGCTTCGATTGTCCTGATATACAGCAAGTCCATAGCGTCCGGCCGTCATCGAAGCCTCCCGGGGAGAGATGGTCTCCAGGAGCTTGATGCGCACGGTCCCGCTCAGCGCGTCTGGCGCGCCGGGGGACGGCGAGGCGTGCACGGCCGGTGTCAGAAACACGGCCGCGAGCAGTAGAATCGAACCGAGGGAAGTCGATCTCATGATTGCGGTGGAGTCGCGCCCTGAGCCCGGCAATTGATCAGCCAAGGGACAGGAGATGATGCGACTCGGAAAAGAGTGCGGAAGAATCCCGGTGGCCGCGAGGGCCCTTATCCGGGACTGCAGGGGACCTGCAGCGTGTTGTAAAGAACAGTGCGAAGTCCGGAATGGTGCGGTCGATTCAGGCCTTTTTGGGGCCAAAAACCGGCTTTTACCATCGGGACGTACGCGGTGCTCTTCCGCTATCGGCTGACCGCCTTAAGAACTTAAATTGATCACGTGAAGATACCGTGAAGCTTCGGTCTTTCGGCTTAAGATCCCGGGTTTTCGGCCGCCCCCCGGCGTGTCGATTGGACACACCTGTGGCAGGGGGGCTACGAAAACGTCTATGCCGGGACGGCTGTCTAGCCCGCGGCAGGCTCCAGGAGGAGATCAAGCAACTGGCTGATCCGGCTCTTCATCTCGGCGCGCGAGACAATCTGATCCACGAAGCCCTTCTCCTTCAGGAACTCCGAGCGCTGAAACCCCTCGGGGAGATCCTGTCCCATGGTTTCACGAATCACGCGCGGTCCCGCGAATCCGATCAGGGCACCCGGCTCGGCCAGGTGAATGTCTCCCAGCATCGCGTACGATGCGGTCACGCCTCCCGTGGTTGGGTTGGCGAGCACGACGATCAGGGGGAGCCCCTTGTCGTGAAGCCGCGTGAGGTGCGCACTGGTCTTGGCCAACTGCATCAGGCTCAGCGCCCCTTCCATCATTCGGGCGCCGCCGCTCTGGGTGATGATGACCAGCGGGGTTTCCTGGGTGTAGGCCCGCTTGATGGCGCGAGAGATGACCTCGCCCACTACCGAGCCCATCGACCCTCCGATGAACTTGAAGTCCATCGCCGTGATGGAGGTCGGATGACCCCCGATTTTACCCATCGCACCGGTTGCCGCGTCCGTCAGACCCGTCTTGCGGTGCGCTTCCGCGAGCCGCTTCGGGTAGGGTTTCCGGTCAGTGAATTCCAGCGGGTCCTGGCTGACAAGATTGGTGTCGAACACCTCGAACTCGGCGTCATCGAACAGCAATCTGTAGTACTCCATCCCGCTCATCGGGAAGTGATACCCGCACTCGGAGCACACCAGGAGATTGCGCTGCAACTCCCGCCGATTGACGGTTGAAGCACATTCCTTGCACTTGATCCAATGCCCCTTGGGGACATCGATCTGGTCATTGAGCTCGGTATTGATACCGGCCTTGGTACGACGAAACCAGGCCATGATTCCTCTGGGGTGTTAGAAGGGCAGCCGGGCGAAGCGAGACTGGGTGGGGACGCCGGCTACGAATTCCTTTAGATAATACGGCTCGAAGAGTTCGGCATCCACGGAGTCGCCGGCCTCAAGCCTGACCTGCCCGATTCGGGCCACGGCCTCCGCGGAGCACGCGGATGCGGTCACGGGGAGCAACCCGTCGAACCGGGCTGCGGCGGGACCTACCACCCGCTCCGGGACGATGGAGGCCTCGGCCAGCGCTCCCAGTACGAAGTCCGGAAGGCCCGCCAGCGTGTCTCCGACCTGTTCGGCGTCCGTGGCCCCGACGCGATAGGCGGCGGCGAACACCTCACCACGCCGGGAGGGGAAAGCGCTCAGGAGTGCAGGCTGGATCCGGTCTTCCGGGGATGCCTCCGCGCCTGCCAGGGCGGCCGCCCCAAGCGAGGGAACCGAAATCAGCGGGATCGAAAGGGCCTCAGCGATGGCCTTGGCAACACTGACGCCGATCCGGAGCCCCGTGTAGGAGCCCGGCCCGGAAGAAACGGCTACGCCGGCCAGGCCGCTTCTGGGTTGGCGGGATTGCCGCAGGACCTCGTCGATCATCCCCAGAAGCTCGGCGTCGTGCCGCCGCCCACCTTCAAGGGAACGCGTCCACACCCGGTCACCCAGGATGACGGCGGCCGAGCAAACGTCCGTCGCTGTTTCTATGCCGAGGATGGTGGGTTTCAAAGCCGGTTGCGAATCGACCCCGTTGGGCGATTGTTCCGTCTGAATAGTCCGTGTGGACCGCTCCGGGAGTGGACACGGGTAGGGGGCAGGTTTATCTTTTCGCCCCTTTCCACCATTCATACAGGGCGAATCCCCGGGGCAGGTTTATGCAGGTCTATGATGCAGGACACATTCGAAACGTAGCGCTGGTCGGACACCAGGGCTCGGGAAAGACCATGTTGGCCGAGGCGATGCTGCGGACCAGCGGCGCGCTGCCGAGAATGGGATCCATTGAGGACGGTACTACGGTCTCCGACTACCACGCCTCCGAGAAGGAGCGGCAAATGTCGGTCTTTGCCTCCGTGCTCCATGCCGAGTGGAAGGGATACAAAGTCAACATCATCGACACGCCCGGATACCCCGACTTCGTCGGTGAGGTGGTCGCGGGACTCACGGTGGCCGATTGCGCCATCTTCGTGATCAACGCCGCAGAAGGTGTCCAGGTCGGTACGGAGCTGGCGTGGCGGACGGCTACCGAGCTCGGCAAACCGGCCATGTTCGTCATCAACCACCTCGACAAGGCGGACACGGACTTCCGGGGCGTCATCGACCAGATCCAGGAGCGATTCGGCCGCGTGGCGACCGTTGTGCAGGTCCCCGGTGGCGGCGGAAGCCGCAGCATCGTCGACGTGCTTCGCATGAAGCGTCTCTCGTTCGAGCAGGGGACTGGCAAGATGACCGAAGCGGACATCGCCGATGATTTCTCGGAAGAAGCCAACCAGCTCCACAATGACCTGGTCGAGAGCATCGCTGAGAATGACGAAGGCCTGATGGAGCTCTATTTCGAGCAGGGCACATTGAGCGAAGACGAGATGAGGCAGGGGCTGCATGTGGCGATGCTGAAGCGGCAGCTGTTCCCCATCTTTGTGACCAGCGCGACCGAGAACATCGGGGTCAGCCGGCTGATGTCGTTTATCGACAACGTCTGCCCGAGTCCGCCGGAGATGCCGCCGGCACAGCTGGTTGGCGGCGGGGAACTGCCCGCCACCCATGAGGGCGAGCCCGCGGCGCTGGTTTTCCGCACCATGGCCGAGGCGCACGTCGGTGACTACTCGTTCTTCCGCGTGTACTCCGGGACGCTTGAGCCCGGAATGGACCTTGTCAATGCGGGCTCAGGCGCTACCGAGAGACTGGGCCAGATCTATTCGATCAACGGTCATGAGCGGGACAGCGTCCAGAGCATGGTGGCCGGGGACATCGGAGCGTTGGTCAAGCTGAAGAACACCCATACCAACGACACGCTGCACCGGAAGGGATCGAACGCCGTCATACAGCCCATCGTATTCCCTGAGCCGCGCTATACGGCGGCGGTCACGGCCACCCGGGAAGGGGAGGAGGACAAGCTCGCCCAGGGTCTGCACCAGTTGCACGAGGAAGATCCGTCGCTGACCATCACGCATGACCAGCACCTGTCGCAGCTCACGCTCGGCGGGCAGGGCGAGATGCACCTGCAGATTGCTCAGTTCCGGCTGAAGCACCGGTTTGGCGTCGATATCGAGTATGCACGCCCCAAGGTGGCGTATCGGGAGACCGTAACCAGGCGAGCCCGCTCCAAGTACCGGCACAAGAAGCAGACCGGGGGAGCAGGCCAGTTCGCGGACATTTCCCTGCTGGTCGAGCCACTCCACGGCGACTTCCAGCCACCGGATGACATCAAGGTGCGCGCGGTAGATGAGCACACCACGGATTGGGGCTCCCGCATTCAGTTCATCGATGCGATTGTCGGTGGCGTCATCGACATGCGCCGGTTCTTCGGTGCCATCCAGAAGGGTGTCGCGGAGGCGCTACAGAATGGGCCTGTTGCCGGGTATCCCGTCGGGGACATCCGCATCGTGATCTTCGACGGGGGCATGCATTCGGTCGACTCCAACGAAGCCGCCTTCAAGACAGCGGCGCGGATGTGTTTCCGGGACGCGTTCCGGGAGGCGAAGGCTGTTATCCTGGAGCCCATCCACGAGGTGGAAGTCCTGGTACCGGACTCCTACACCGGCGACGTCATGGGAGACATGAATACGCGCCGGGCCCGGATCCAGGGCATGGAGGCGGAAGGTCCATTCCAGAAGATCATCGCCACCGCTCCGGAGGCCGAACTCTATCGGTACAGCACCTCGCTGCGGTCCATGACGCAGGGCCGCGGGATGCACAAGAATTCGTTCATGGCCTACGAGCCCATGCCTCGCCACGTTCAGGAGGCAGTGGTTGCCGAAGCCGAGGCGCTGGCCGAAGCGTAGATCTGCAAGGTGGGCTTGAACGGCCCACCTGAATTGCAGAAGTCGTTCTTTTTACTAGATTGATGGGTTCTCCGGGACTCATTAATACGATAAACTAGTAATACTTCGCGTGGAGACCGATCGCTTCGAGCCATCGAAGAAGGCACGTGCGTCCATGTTGCGGCGGGTCTACGAAGAGAACCGTCGCATACAGGACGGGGGAGCCGCCGAGGCCGCCGAGCGCCGCAGGAATACGACGCTCGCCGCCGTGGCGGGCGTCCTGGTTCTGCTGGTACTGGTCATCGGGATCCAGATGGCCGGTGAGGAGCCGGTCACCGATGCGGAGCCCGTCGCCCTGGGCGCCACGACGATTCTCGACGCCAACCTTCCCGTTGTCGACACGGGCGGTGAGATGGAAGGAGGTCTCGACCCGGCAGAGTTCCGGGAGATGCTTTCAGGCTCTACACCTCTGGCCGCCCTTTTTGATCTGCAGGTCCGCACCATTGTACTGGACCCGGGACACGGCGGGGAGGATCCGGGCGCGGTAGGCATAAACGGGACGTACGAGAAGGACGTCACCCTGGACGTGGCCCTCCGCCTCAAGCGACGGCTCGAGCAGCGTGGGTACACCGTGCTGATGACCCGGGGCGCGGACGAGACCGTGTCGCTGCGCGAGCGGGTGGAGTACGCCAATCAGCAGCCGACAGATCTGTTCGTGTCCATCCACGCCAACTCATTTCCCGACGCTCCGGTGAATGCGCTTGAGACGTACTACTTCGGAGCGAACACCGAGCGGACGCTACTCCGTCTGGCGGAGGCTGAGAACAGCGGCTCGGATTACACGCTTGCAGATTTCAACGACATGATCCGGCGCCTGGCCTCGACCGTGAAGCTGCAGGAGTCCCGTCGGCTGGCAGTGTCCGTTCAGCGCAGCCTGGTATCGAACACCCGCATCGAGTCTCCCGACGTGCAGGACTGGGGCGTGAAGGCGGGCCCGTTTGTCGTATTGCTGGGTTCCGACGCGCCCAGCATCCTGGCTGAGATCTCCGTCCTTACAAACTCGGATCAGGCTGACCGGCTTCAATCGGGAGCCCACCGTGAGCAACTGGCGTCGTTCCTGGAGGAAGGCGTCCTGAACTACCTGGTTGACCGCAGCCGTCGCCAGTCAACCCCCACCCAATAACCACCGCCCCTCGGTATCCCACCGTCGGCAGTGCCGGCACAGACCAACAGAAGCAAGATCATGGCCACCAAGAAGAAGACCTCGTCCAACGGCACGGCCGACCGGACGTTGTATATCGGCATCGACCTCGGGACCTCCCGAAGCGCCATCGTGGCGTCCAACGGTAAAAGAGAATGGGTCCAGAGCTATGTCGGCTGGCCCAAGGACTTTGTGGCCAAGAAGATGCTGGGCCGCGACATCCTCTTTGGCTCCGATGCCCTGGAGAACAGGCTGTCCCTGAAACTGACCCGGCCGCTCGAGCAGGGTGTGATTCGCGATGGGACCCAACGTGACGAGGAAGCCGTCCGGGCTCTGGTGCATCACCTGATCGAGCAGGTCAACCCCGGCAAGGCCAGCGAGATCTACGCGGCCGTGGGCGTGCCCGCCGAAGCCCTGCGCGTCAACAAGCTGGCCATTCGGAACGCGGTCAAGGAATACGCCGACTCCCTGATGGTGGTGTCTGAGCCATTCGCCGTAGCCTATGGGCTGGGAACGCTCAACAACGCCCTGATCATCGACATCGGCGCCGGAACGGCGGACTTCTGCATCATGCACGGGACCATGCCCGGTGAGGAGGACCAGCGGACCATCACGGTTGCCGGGGACTTCCTGGACCAGCAACTGGCGAACCGCCTTGGAGAGCGCCATCCGGAGGCCAAGTTCAGCGAGACCATGATTCGCTCCTTCAAGGAAGAGCACGGGTTCGTGGGCAGCCACCGCGAGCGCGTGAAGGTCAAAGTGCCGGTGGGTGGCGTGTCGACGTCGCTCGACGTTACCACGGATGTCCGGGCGGTTTGCGAGAGCATCGTGCCCGTGCTGGCGGAAGCGATGATGGATCTCATCGCGCGGTACGAGCCCGATTTCCAGGAGGAGGTCAAGCAGAACGTCTTCCTGGCCGGCGGAGGCAGCCAGATCAAGGGACTGGCCGAGGGCCTCACGGAGGAGCTGAAATCCTTCGGAGCATTCAACATCCGGGTCATCGACGACCCCCTGTACGCCGGAGCCGAGGGAGCGCTGGCGCTGGCCCAGGACATGCCGGAAGAGTACTGGGAGGACATGTAGTCCCGGAGAGCGAACAGCGCCAGCCTGCTCAGCCTCTGGGGCAGGTACCAGAGGCGCACAAAAAAAGGGAGTGTCCTATGTGGGCACTCCCTTTCTTGTGGCGCGGGGCAGACTTGAACTGCCGACCTACGGGTTATGAGTCCGTCGCTCTAACCAGCTGAGCTACCGCGCCGAGCGGGCCAAAGCTAGCGCGTTCAGATTCGCTGGTCAACGATCAAGGGTGCTAACTGACGTATCTTCACGCGTAGTGAACGCATGAACTGGGAATCCATCATAGGACAAAGGCGGGCCGTCTCGGCCCTCAAGGCTGCCGTCGAGCGGGAGCGGGTCGCCCATGCGTACCTGTTTCACGGCCCCGACGGTACCGGTAAGCGTGCCGCTGCCCTGGTGTTTGCCCAAACACTCTTGTGTACGGAAGAAGGGCGTCCCTGCGGTACCTGCAATGCCTGCGGGAAGGTCTCCCGCCTGATTCATCCGGATGTCCACCTGCTGATCCCGCAGCCGAATGATGCCAAGGCCGCAGAGGTCCAGGAGCGCATCAACCAGCTCGCCCAGGAGCCGTATGCCACCATGGACTACATGCGGCGGGCCAAGCTGAACGAACCAGGCAGTTCTTCCTCCAAGCAGGTCCAGTACAGTGTGGACCGGATCAACAAGGAACTGCGGAAGATCATCCGATTCCGGCCGGTAGAAGGCAGCTACAAGATTGCCATCCTTTCTGATGCCGAACTCCTGAGGAAAGAGGCTGCGAACGCGTTCCTCAAACTGCTGGAAGAGCCCACGGAGCAGACCGTCTTCCTGCTGACCAGTTCGAGACCGGATCGGATGCTCCCGACCATCCTTTCCCGTTGTCAGCACCTGCGATTTGACCGGCTTACGGCGGAGGAGATTACCGCGGGGATCCTGAATCGCAAGTTGGCAGCCGGCCCGGCCGCCGAGGCGATTGCCCGCATGGCCGATGGGAGCTTCGCGAGGGCCCTGGACCTTGCTGCGTCCGAGGAACTGATGGCGGCCCGGGCGGAAGTCCTCAGGTTTCTGCGTGGCTCCTACACGGCCTGGACCGCTTCAGATCGCATGGCGGAGCAGATCGAGGCCATGAGTCGGCTTGGCCGGGAGCAGATCAAGTTCATCCTCGAGTTGATGCTGGGCTGGATCCGGGATCTCAACCTGATTCGGGTACTGGGAGACAGCGCGCCCATCGTCAATACGGACCAGTCCACGGAGATTCGGAAGTTCGCCGCGGGATTGGCCGATGCGGACCCGGAGTTGATGGCTCGGCTCGTGGAGGAGTGCATTATTCGATTGGAGCGCAACGCCAACAGCCGACTGGTTCTGACGGTCCTGGCACAGTCCCTCCATGATGCGATGCGGGGCAGGCCTGTGGAGCACCTTACCGAGGCGCTGACCGATGGCGTGTGAATCCTGCGGATCCGGTGGGACCGGCGGTTGCTCCTCAGGCGACTGCGGAACCGACGCCTGTCCCTCCAATCAGCCGGCTGACTGGCTGACCGACATGGGCTCACCGCCCGAGTCCGAGTGGTTTCCCATCATCGAGGTGGGCTTCAAGGGGGGGCGCAAGGCCTTCTACCGGTGCGATCTCAGGGATGTACAGACGGGTGACCACGTGCTGGTGGAGGCTGATCGAGGGCTGGACCTTGGAACGGTCAAGCTGTCCGGGCAGATGGTCCGCATCCGGCTCCGCTCCAAGAGCCTTGAAGAGGACGCTGACTTCCCCGCTGTGGCGCGCCAGGCCACGGCGCAGGATCTGGACCGGCTGGAGGAAAACCGGGAACGGGAGACCGAGACCTTCCTGATCGGACGGCGAACCATCGACCGCATGGGCCTTCCCATGAAGCTTGTGGACGTCGAATGGCAGTTTGACGGGAAGAAGGTCACCTTCTATTTCACCGCCGATCACAGAGTGGATTTCCGCGAACTGGTTCGGAAACTTGCCCGCCGTTTCCGGACCCGCGTCGAGCTTCGTCAGATCGGGGCCCGGGACGAAGCCGCGCGAATAGGCGGCATCGGCTCCTGTGGTCGTGAGTTGTGCTGTTCCACGTGGCTCCAGGAATTCAAGCCCGTTTCCACCCAGTCAGCCAAGACGCAGAATCTGCCTCTGAATCCAGGCCGGCTGTCGGGGCAGTGCGGACGCCTGAAGTGCTGCCTCAACTACGAACTGGAGGCCTACATGGCCGCGCTTCGAAGATTCCCCCGGGTGGATGCGCGCCTGAAGACAGATGATGGGTCCGCGGTGGTTCGCAAAGTGGACATCTTCAAGGAGACCGTTCTGCTGCAGATGGACAGCGGCTCCTGGATGAACCTGACGCTGGAGCAGGTCAGACCCTACATGCCAAAGAGGAGCAAGCCGGGAAGCTGACAGAGGCTGGCAGAGCCACTTGGGCGGCCGCCGGGCTGCGGAGGCCGCGACCGCGGCGCTTCGACCGCCCTAAAGCTCTTCCAGGTCGTCCGGCTTCTCGATGCGATCCAGGATGTCCTCGGGATCCTCCCGAATGATGGCGAGGATGGCCCCGTGGGAAACGATCAGGTAGTTGCGCTCCTCGAAGGTCAGCTCAATGGCCTCCTTCCGGAGGAAGAAAGCGTAATCGCCGGGTCGTGCCTGTAAGGGCAGGTAGCGCACCGCGTCCCGCCGGGGGGCCCACGGCTCTCCCTCGGAGAACTCCGGGTTTGGGATAATGTAGCCGGGGCCGACGCGGACCACTCGGCCCCCCTGCACCTTGTCCCGCTCGGAGACGCTGGCGGGCAGGACCAGTCCGGAAGCTGTTTGGCGTTCGCCTTCGTCGGGATCCACCAACAGACGATCCCCGACGAGTATGATCTCACTCATTTGATTGCTCTCCCGCGACCCGGCGGCGAATTAGTGCTGCGTACCGGTCAATGATCTGGTCTCGGTCGTAACGCAGGCCCCTTTGCTTGGCCGCCGCACGCCACTGGGGAAGTACGTCCCGCAACTTGGCAGGGTTCTGCAGGAGTCCTGCCAGGGACTCGAGGGCGTCCCACGTGTACAGCGGACCACACCCGGCCTCGGCCATCTCGGTGCCCAGGGGCGAGGTGGCATCGCAGACGGCGAGGACGGCGGTACCGGTACCGAATGCGGGCAGGAGCTTGCTCGGTATGAATGAATCCCCTGCTCCGGCCTTCTCCGTGACGACGAACAGGTCGCACGCAGCCAGTCCCCTTGCCAGTCCCGCTTCGTCGGTGAGTGGAGCCAGCGAGAATCGAGGGTCACCGTGCTCCGCCAGCCACGTGGCGATAGCCTCGGCGCCACTGCCAGCGCCTCGGATGTCGAACACGAAGTCGGCATCCGTCCCAGCCAGCCACCGGCAGAAGACCAGCAGGTCCTGCTTTCCGCCGATATTGCCCGAGTAGAGCAGTCGAATCGGTCCGGTCGGTAGCGGACGCGGCACTTCCGCCACCTCAAGGATGGCATCCCGCAGTGATCCGTGCAGCCAGTTGGGGAGTTCGTGGACGGGCTGGTCATGCCGGGTCAGCGGCAGGAGACGTCGCCGCATGACAGGGGAGATGGTGCTCCAGACGTGGGCCCTGTTAAAGAGCCAGCGCTGGATACGCAGGAGCATGTTGCCGGCGCCGCCCGACTGCACGATGCCGGCCGAAGCGGCGGCCTCGGCCGCAAGATCCTGGACGTTGAGCCACAGAGGTGCTCCCGTACTCCGTGAAGCCAGGACTCCGTAGGCAAGACCGCCTACCAGGGGGCAGTAGGCCATGACGAGGTCAAACTCGCCTGGAGCCGGGAGCACGCGGGACAGGGACAGAAGAAAAGACGCCTCGTGGAGCAGTCGCTGGCCGAGGCGCTCCGCATCTCGGGGGATGAACAGGCCGAAACGCCGCACGCGCACCCTGCCCTCAACAGATTCAGCGATTGCCAGACCATTACGGCCCGTCTTGTCCTGCCATTCCGGGTAGTACGGATACGCGCAACGAACCTCCACGGTGAACCCGCGGTCGACGAGCCCTTCCAGGAAGTCGGCAAACAGGACACCACCCCCCAAGTCAGGGCGGTAGACATTGACAATGACCAGGATCCTCAAGGGGAGCAGGGCGGGTCTGAAAGGGATGGGTCAAAAAAAGACACGACTCCGGAACGAAGTCGTGTCTTTTCAAACTGTCATCGGGCTTGAGCGAGCCCGAGAAGCCAGGGGGCTAGAGGAGTTGGAAGACAGTCAATACGATCAGACCAACGACGCCTGCCCCAAGCGTCATTGCCCGGATCGCGCTGTCTATAGGATTGCGCATCCGATGGCTGTACCGGTTCGGTGGGTGAGGGGGTTAGACCGGAATGAAACGCAATTGAGGCGCCTTCACAATCCCTTCGCGGCACATATGTGCCATTCCGAGCACTCTTCACGGAATCTTGACTGACACAGCTTGGGTGTGGGCGCCTGAGCCGCTCACCACTCGTTCTCTTCCTTGGTCACGTCCATTTCCACGGGCACTGGGTAGTTGGCCGTGAAGCACGCATTGCAATACCCGTGGTCAGCAGGGTTCGCGGCGCGAACGGCCGCCATAAGCCCTTCCGTGGAGAGGTAGGCCAGGCTGTCCACACCAAGCCAGTCCGCCATCGCCTGAACGTCCCCGTCAAACTTGTTGGCAAGCAGTTCTTCGTGGCTGGGGAAGTCCATGCCGTAGAAACACGGACTGACAACGGGCGGCGAGGCGACCCGGAAGTGCACCTCACGGGCGCCGGCCTGTCGCACCATCGTGACCAACTGTCGTGCAGTTGTACCGCGGACCACGGAGTCATCGACCATCACAACAACACGTCCCTGCAAGACGCCCGTGACGGTATTGAACTTGCTCCTGACCCGGGTCTCCCTGCGGCCCTGGCCGGGGGCGATGAACGTTCGTCCGACGTAGTGATTCCGAATCAGGCCGATTTCGTACTTGGCTTTGCGGCCGAGTTTGCGGGATTCGGAGACGTATCCAAGCGTCGCGGTATTGGAGGAGTCGGGGACCGAGATGACGATGGGCTTGCCGCCCTCGGGGTCCTCGGGAACGGGCGCGTCGTGGGCAAGCTGCTTGCCCAGCTTCCGGCGGACCTTGTCTACGTTCTCACCGAAAATGCGGGAGTCGGGGCGCGAGAAGTAGACGTACTCGAAGACGCACTGGCTGACGCCGTGATTCTGAGCCAACTGGAACTGCTTGAAAGAGCCCCGCTCCATGCCGGCCTGATTGATGACCAGGACCTCTCCCGGCTCAATGTCCCGGACGTACTCTGCGCCGATCAGATCAAAAGCACAGGTCTCGCTCGCTACGCACCAGGCGTCGCCACCATCTGCTCCGCCACCCGCTACCTTGCCAAGGGCCAGCGGCCTGAATCCATTCGGGTCGCGGACAGCGATCAGTTCATCGTCCGTCATCATGACGAGACTGAACGCGCCCTCGATCTGTCCCAGGGCGTCTACGATGCGGTCAACCTGCTTCCGCCGGGGGCTCTGAGCCATCAGGTGCAGAATCAGCTCCGTGTCGCTGGTAGTCTGAAAGATGGTACCCCGCTCGGAGAACGCGTCGCGCAGCTCGCGTGCGTTGGAGAGGTTGCCGTTGTGCGCCACGGCCACATTCCCGCCTCGCGAGTGCACCACAAACGGCTGGATATTGGACGAATTGCCGGCCGCGCCGGCCGTGGAATACCTGTTGTGGCCGATTGCCTTGGTCCCGAGGAGCCGGGTATCGAACACCGAGGCATCCCGGAAAACATCAAGCACGAGGCCTTCGCCCTTGACCACCGGCATCACCGGACGGCCCTTGGCCTCGTCAAAAGTGGAGGTGGCAATGCCCGCGCTTTCCTGCCCCCGGTGCTGCAGGGCGTGCAGGCCGAGATAGGTAGTCTGGGCGGCGTTTCGTGCATTGATGATGCCGAAGACACCGCAATATTCTCTCAGTTCTGCCATGGTCGTGGGGCTGGCGTGGGAAGTCGCCTCTAAGCGGGCGAGGGCGAGTTGAATCGCGGCGGCAGGGTCAAGTTTCTGGGCTGGAGGAATCGGCGGCTTCACTTCCACCGGCCTCTGCGTCAGGTTCTTCCTCAACGCGGAGGACTACCTGTCCAATACGGTTGTTTTCAACGGTTTCGACCCGCAGGTTGAGGTTCTGGAAGGCGATCTCGTCTCCCTCCTCGGGAATGGAGCCACCCACCGACATCACGAGACCGGCCAGCGTCTCGAAGTCAAAACTGTCCGTATCGAGGGTGGTCTCGAGGTAATCGTTCAGGTCGTCGAGGTCGATTCGGGCATCCACCCGGTAGCTACCGTCATCCAACTCTTCGACCTGCGCTTCTTCCTGTTCGTCATGCTCGTCCTGGATTTCACCGACGATCTCTTCCAGGACATCCTCCAGAGTCACCAATCCGGCCGTACCCCCGTACTCGTCCACCACCACGGCTATGTGCGTCTTGCGCGTCTGGAAGTCGGTCAGGAGGTCGTCGAGGTTCTTGGAGAGGGGGACGAAAATCGGAATCCGGACCAGTTGGGCCCAGTCCATGCTTTCCGGTCGGGGGTCTTCAGACAGGAAGCGCAGGATGTCCTTGGCGTAGACGATGCCGAGGATGTTGTCGAGGTGGCCGGCGTAGAGAGGAATCCTGGAATGGCCGCTTGATCGGATGGTTGAGATGGCCTCGCTCAAGGTGGCCTCCGAGGACAGGGCGACAACGTCCAACCGCGAAACCATGATTTCGCGAACGGTGGTCTCTCCAAACTCTACGATGGAGTGGATGAGTTCGCGCTCGTCCTCCTGGATGGTGCCGTGTGCCTCCCCGATCTCCGCCATCGTCTTCAGGTCATCGGCAGACAGCCGGGTCTGGACCGAATCAAAGCGTTCGTGGAAGGACTGCATGCGGGACGAGACCCACGTGGAAACAGGCCACAGAATCCGGTGGAAGAGCAGGAGGGGGCCCGACACAAAGCGACTGAACACCCGGGCGTTGTTGGTGGCCAGCAGTTTGGGGGAAATCTCGCTCACGATCAGCAGGACGAACGTCAGGGCAATGATCTCGAGCGCTACCGTCAGTGCCGGATTCCAGCTGTAGGCCTCCGCCAGATCGTGCGTGATGACAGCTGCCAGGACAGCCGCACCGACGTTTACGACGGTGTTCAGGATCAGGATCGAGATCAGGATGGCACCGGGGCGCTCCAGCAATTGGAGCACGCGTCGACTCCTGGCGTCGTCACTGGCTGCCAACGCGTCCTTGTCGGCGCTGTCCAGGGAGAACAGGGCGACTTCGGACCCGGAAAACACCGCGGACATGAGCAGCAGCGTGAGCAGGACCACGCCCGACCAGAGGAGGGCTCCGCCGTCCATGGGAACGGCTTGCATCAACAACACGGCGGTATGGGCCCAGTCAGGGTCGGGGTCCACGTGGAGTGGTACGGGTAGGCTGCACGAAGCGGGGCCGGGACTAGAAGTAGTTGCCGGTTACAATCACGTAGATAAGAACAGCGCCGACTGCGGCCGGGCACACGTAGCGGACCAGAAACCCGAACAGTGCCGGAGCCGGGAGTTTGTGGCCCGAGGCTTCAAGTGATGCCAGTGCATTCGGCACGCCCCACTTGTAGCCGACAAAGATGCACAGCGAAATCGCGCCGATGGACAGGGAGTAGTTCCCCCAGATGTTGTTGTTCAGCGTAAGGAAATCGACCCCCGTTCCCAGGAAGTCAGTGAACATCGGGGAAGCCCCGCTGGCCAGTGCTGACGGGACCGCCAGAACAAAGCAGAGGCCGCCCAGCACCCAGGCGGACTTGTTGCGGCTCCACCCCTTTTCATCCACGAAATAGGAGACCACGACCTCGAGGAGCGAAATGGTTGAGGTCAGTGCGGCGATGGCTAGAAGGGCATAGAACGCGATGGCAAACAGCTGACCGGCTGGCAGGCTGCCAAAGATGGACGGCAGGACCACAAAGACCAGCCCCGGGCCGGCTCCAGGCTCGACTCCGACGGAGAAAAGCGCCGGAAAGATGATGAGTCCCGCCAGGATGGCAATGGCCGTGTCAAAGAAGGCAACGGTGATCCCGGCGCTCGGCAGGTTTTCCTTGTCCGGGAAGTAGCTCCCGTACGTAATCATGGCGCCCATGCCGAGCGAGAGAGAGAACAGGGCCTGCCCCAGCGCACTCATCACCACGGAGATGGTGATCTTGGAAAAATCCGGTTTGAAGAGATAGACCAGGCCGTCCACGCCACCGGGGAGGGTGACTGACCGGATGGCGAGAATCACCAGGATGACCAGCAGGAGTGGCATGAGAACCTTGGTGACCCGTTCAATCCCCTTCGACACCCCGCCGCGGACCACAATGATGGTCAACACGATGAAGATGCCCGAAAGGACGATGGGCATCGTCGGATCCGAGATGAGCTCGGTGAAGAGGGCCAGGCTCTGTTCGCCGTCCAACACACCCCCGTATACACCCGTCAGGGCGCCATAGAGGTAAGAAAGCGTCCATCCGGCGATGACGGCATAGAAGGCCAGGATGCCGAAGCCGGTCAGTACTCCAAGGCCGCCGACATACGGCCACAAGCTCCCCGGCACCAGCGCCTTGAATGCCCCGACCGGGTTTCGCTGGGTGGTCCGGCCAATGGCCAGTTCCGACAATACGACCGGGATTCCGATCACAGCGACAAAGAAGAGGTACAGGAGCACGAACGCACCGCCACCACTCTCGCCGGCCGTGTACGGGAATCGCCAGATGTTGCCGAGGCCAATGGCCGATCCGGCAGCTGCAAAGATGAATCCCATGCGACCGCTCCATTGGTCGCGCGATGCCATCGCCATGCTATCGAGAGGTTTGGTGTTGGGGGTGCGTCTGACTTCCCCGGTCGAAAGGGCCCGGAGAGTCACTGGGTAATAATAACAAGAAAGGTCGCTCCTAACGCTCTTTCAGGGGAGCGATTCGAAGCGACCTCTCAGTGTCGGTTGGACGGCACGCCGTTTGGATGCCGGGTCAACGCCTAGAACGGGAGTTCATCATCCGGTTCGAACGTGTAGTCATCTCCTGACTTGACCGAGTTTCCCGAGTCCGATACCGCGGTGGCGACTGGCTTTGCCGGCGCGGACTGTTCCACGCGCTGCGGCCTTGCGCCCCCGGTGTTGAAGCTCTCCTCTCGGCCTCCGAGCATCATCATCTCGCGGGCTTTGATCTCCGTGGTATACCGGGTGTTGCCATCCCGGTCTTCGTAGGACCGCGTCTGGAGTGACCCTTCGAAGTACACCTGGGAGCCCTTCTTCAGGTACTCGTTGCAGATTTCCGCAAGTCGCGCCCAGGCCACGATTGAGTGCCACTCGGTGCGCTCAATCCAGTCGCCGTTGGCGTCCTTGTACGATTCGTTGGTTGCCAGTCTCATGTTGCAGACGGCGGTGCCGCTGCCCGTGTATCGGAGTTCCGGGTCCTGACCCAGGTTTCCGACGAGAATGACCTTGTTGATTCCTCTTGCCATAGTGATTACACCTCCTGTGGTTGGCTGATTCAGCCGTTGTACATGAACCCCTGGTTACTCACACGTGTGTAATCCAGAAGATGTAAGGTCCACGGCCCCGGCTGCATTCCCAGAGGCACCAGCCCCCATGGAACGCAACACGGCATTGTCCGTGGATGGGCCAATGATACACCGACCCGATGACAGCAGGCTGTCATTGTGGACAACTTTCGACCCCGAAAACACCCACCGCGCGCAGCCCCGCCGGCACCCATCCGACCCGCTTCATGTCCGAGAAAATCTTCGATTCCGAGTTCACCGAATCGGCGCCGGCCGTGGAGGCCTATGCCGATTTTGTGGCCATTATCCGGCAGTTGCGCCGGGACTGCCCCTGGGACCGCGAGCAGACCCACGAATCAGTCAAGCACCTGCTGATCGAAGAGGCCTACGAGACGGTGGAAGCCATCGACCGGGAGGACTGGACAGAACTCCGGAAGGAGCTGGGTGACCTGCTCCTGCACGTGGTCTTCCACAGTGTGATGGCCGAGCAGGACGGGCGCTTCACGATGAAGGATGTCATCGACGATGAGACCCAGAAGCTGGTCGTGCGCCACCCGCACGTGTTCGGTGATACGCAGGTCGATGGCGTGGGCCAGGTGCTGACCAATTGGGAAGAGATCAAGATGAAGGAGAAGGGCCGGAAGAGTGCCCTTGATGGGGTCCCGGCTCAGCTGCCGGCGTTGCTTCGTGCCCACCGCATGCAGGAGAAGGCGGCCGGCGTAGGGTTTGACTTCCCCGAGGCATCGGGCGCTTGGGATAAAGTGGTCGAGGAGGTGGGGGAGTTCGGCGCACTGGCAGAATCCGAGGCCACCCCGGAGAGGCTCGAGGATGAATTGGGCGATGTGTTCTTCGCCCTGGTCAACTACGCCCGGTTTCAGGGACTGAATGCCGAGAACGCGCTTCGGAGAACCAACGACAAGTTCCGCCGCCGTTTCCAGCACATCGAAGCCCGTTTACGCGAGCAGGGACGCACCCCGAAGGATGCGTCCCTGCAAGAGATGGACGTGTACTGGGACGAGGCCAAGGCCGAAGAGCGCGCCTAGTCCCGGCCAGGTGTCAGGCCTTTCGCCAGCCGGATGCCGACGCCCGCTCAACCGGGCCCGGCCCCTCAGTTACGAACGGGTGGCACGATCTCCACAGGCTGGAGTCTCCCGGAGTCCCGGTTCAGGAATTCCTTGTAGAGCTGAATATGTCTACTGTCGATGGGTACCCGGAAACCGTCAATGAACACCTCGCTGATCTCGGTGGCCGGCTCGAATGGATCGCCGTTGGAAACCAGGAAGTTGGCCTTCTTGCCGACCTCCAGGGAGCCGTAGTCTCCGTCGATGCCGAGCGCGGTAGCCGCGTTGATGGTCACCGCCTTGAGTGCTGCCTCACGTCCCATCCCGTAGGTGGCGGCGAATCCAGCGCTGAAAGGCAGGTTGCGCACATTCTCCGACTCGCCCGAACGGATGGCCACGGTGACGCCGGCCGCGTTCAGAAGGCCTGCGTTTGCGTAGGCCCGGTCATACCGGTCACCCGGGCGGGTGGGGGTTGAGAAGACGGGGCCGACGATCACCGGGAATCCGGACTCCGCAATCTTGTCGGCCACCCGCCAGCCTTCGGAGACGCCACTCAGAACGGCCATGTAGCCGCGCTCGGTGACCCAGTCGATGGCCTTCTCGATATCCTTGGCGCGGTTCACACGAACCATCAGGCGCATCTCGCCCCGAACCACGGGGACAAGGGCGGCGAGCTCGGGGGCGAATTCGGGTTGACGGTCGCCGGTACCGGCTTCCCAGGCCTCCAGAATCCCTGAATACAGTTCGGCGTCATCAAAAACGTCATCCAGCTTGGCCAGTGACTCCTTGGCGGCCTTCTCAATGTCGTCGTCGGATCGCCGGTCCCAGAACCCTCGCCGGCCGGTGGTCGGCCAGCTCAGCACCTGAAGGCGGGTCCCGGTGCTCATCTGCTCCGGGGTGTACCCCACAAGGTTGATGACCGAGGCCGCGCCGGGCAGCGTTCCACCGCTCGGTTCGGCTACCACGGTCGTGACGCCGCTGACCCGGGTCACCGGAATGGCTACCGCATTCGGATTAATGGCCGTCAGGGATTCCATCTGGGGCGTGATGTCGCCGACCTCCTGGCTGTCATTGGTTTCCTGGACGGAGCCGATCTCTGTGAGGCCCAGCGTGGTGCCGCCATCGATCATTCCGGGGAAAACCGAGCGCCCGTTGGCATCGATGATTTCGGCGCCCTCAGGCACTTCAACATTCGCGCCGATGGCGATGATGCGGTCAGCCTGCACCACGATGGTTCCGTTCTCAATCACCCCGTTGGTGACGGTCTCAATGCGGGCGTTGGTTACCGCGTACGTGCCTTGCTTGGCCTTGGGGACTTCCTGTGGCTGCACCTGAAGGAGCGCCACGAGCATAATTCCAAAAAATGTCTGCATGGGTGCTCCTACTGGTTGTGGACGCTGCCTTCCTGCTCGGAAAACTCGTCGCTCGGGTTCGTGGTAACGTTGATCTCCAGGCGCATGTCGTCCCGGTCAGCCGCGCGGTCGAAGTACTTGACCCCGTCCACGAAAGTCATCAGGGGTACGGCGTACACAGACAGGGGGTGCTGGTCGAAGACGGCCAGGTCCCCATCCTTGCCAACCTCAATGGATCCTACACGCTCATCAATGCCCAGCTGAATGGCGGGATTGATCGTGATGAGGGAGAGCGATTCGTCATCGGTCAGGCCTCCGTAGCGCTGGGCCTTGGCAGCCTCGTGGTAGAGATGTCGGATGAGCTCGCCTGAGTCCGAGTTCACAGAGGTGGTCACGCCGTTGCGCGTCAGAATGGCCGCGTTGTAGGCCGTCGAGTAGTAGACCTCGAACTTGTAGGACCACCAGTCCGAAAAGACCGAGGCGCGGGCCCCGAATTCAGCCAGTTCCGGCGCCACTTTGAAGGCCTCATTGGCATGCTGGAAGGTGATGTTCTCCACGCCGTAGTCCTTCAGGACCCGCATCAGCATCAGGATTTCGTCAGCGCGGTAGCTGTGGCAGTGGACCAGGATCTCGCCGCGCAGAATATCCGCGATGACCTCCAGGCGTCCGTCATAGGCCGGTCCCACGGCGCGCGGGTTGCTGCGTCGTGCCGCCGCGTGGGCGTCCTGAGCCTCCATATAGCGCTTGCCGGCCTCGAACGTCTCACGCAACACCGCCTCGACCCCCATTCGGGAGGCAGGACGGAGCGCAGGGCGACCCGGGCTGTTGACGCCGCGCAGTCCGTGCACCCGGGTTGGGTTCTCACCGAGGGCAAATTTGATGGTGCGCGGGGCCCCGGCAAACCTGAGTTCGTCCGGGTCGGTGGCGCCATACCGCAGCTTGATGGTTTCGTTTTGTCCGCCGATGACGTTGGCGGATCCGTGCATCAGGTGGGCAGCTGTCACGCCGCCGGCCAACGCGCGGTAGATGGAGAGGTCATACGGGTCGACCACGTCCTCCATGGAGACCTCTGCGGTCACGGGAGCGGTGCCCTCGTTGACCGAGGTCAGTGCGATGTGCGAGTGGGCATCGATGATGCCCGGCATGACAAACTTGCCGGAGGCATCCACCACCGGTACGCCATCAGGCGCGTCCAGGCCGGCTCCGATGCGGCTGATGCGCCCATCGCGGACAAGTACGTCGGTGTTTTCCAGCGTGCCATTCGTGATGGTCAGCACGGTCCCGCCCTGAATCAGGACGTCCTGGGCCGAAGCCTCGGGTGCTGCCGGCATCGCGGCAAGAAGAAGGCCCGCCAACAGGGCGACTGGGTATTTCATGGTCTTCATCATTATCCCTGCGGGTTACTGCGTTCCATGGAGATGGACACCGCATTGGCACCATCGACAAGCGCGGTACCGTTCATTTCATTGCCGGAGCGGGTCATCGAGACCGAGATCCGTCCGTCCGGAGACGAGAAGCTGAAGGACACGCTCGAGCCTTCCACCGTAATGGTATCCACGGGAATGGCCTGGCTCACGCCGTCGTAGGTCAGCCACCCGCGGTATCCGTCTCCGGATTCGGACACCTCAAAGGTCCCGCCGATGTCGCCGTCGGGCGTCTGGGCCAGAACGGTCCAGGTGCCGGCCAGACTGCGACCACCGCCGGCCTCTCCCGCACCGCGACCGCCGCGTTCGGGAGCCGCGGACTCGATGTCGTAGATCTGCCCTTCAATGAGGACGTGCTTGATGTCGGAGCCATCGCGAAATAGCGGGCCGGAGGTAATGACCACGTTGCCAAGCTTTCCGCGCTCAATCGTGCCCATTGCACGGGACATTCCGATAACGTCCGCGGCCTGGGTGGTCAGTGCGGCAAGCGCGACGGTGGTGTCGAGTCCGGCTGCAAGCATCTCCCCGATATTGTCGTGGATGTTGCCGGCCCGGGTGTCGAGGGAAGTGAAGGCAAACCGGGCACCTGCATCAGCCAGTGTGGCCGCATTCGATACGTAGTCCTCCCGGGCCATGGCCTGGCGGGCCTCCAGAGAGCGAACCTCTGCCTCGGTGTCACGCCACGTGGCGGTGCGTACGTCCGGGTCGTAGTTCTCCATGATGGTCATCAGGGAGTCGCGCTTGACTGAGGCCATCCAGCCCGGCTTCCTGGGGAAGTCGGTGGTGACTGCGATCGGCACGCCGCTCCGGGCAAGCTTCTCGGCCAGGTCATAGCCCTGCGGGAGGCCGGTCAGAATCATGCGAAAGCCCAGTTCCTCGCGCAGCGTGAGCGCGCGGTGGGCCTCCAGAGCGTCATCCACGTGGAAGAATACCGGGGTGTCGCCTTCGATGACCGGGAAGAAAGAACTGTGCACCGGGTCATAGGGTGGGCGACTCATCCCCTGCGGGTCGTCGCTGTACAGGGCGCTCAGGGCGTGGCGCCGTTCGGCCTCCCGATACAACTGCCGCATCTTTGCCATCATGGCCATGGGCGTCCCGGGGTAGACACCCTGTCCGCCCTGGAACTGGGCAAACATGGACACATCGGCCGCCAGAATCATCTCGTCTGCCGTGTCTCCTTGCAGGAGGACCACCGCGCCACTTCCCGGCAGCATCCGGCCCCTGGGCACCGCATGCGCGGCCGTGAAGCCCTGGTTGCGGAGTGCCTCGATGGAGGAGTGGGTCGCATCCAGTTTGTCACGCACATCCAGGTAGGGCTCCAACCCGGCGCGATCGAAAGGCGGGTTACCGCGGTCAGCGACCTGATTCTGGTTGTTTCCACCGCCCTGGTTCTGGCGCGGGGGCTCCTGGCCTACGTACGAGAGGGCATCGATGAACCCGGCGTACACGTACATCGAGTCAGCCTCGATCACGCGGGCATCGTAGGGGATGGCGACGCCGATGCCGACGTCCGTGATCAGGCCGTCCCGGATGACGACCGTGGCCCCATCAATGGACTGGCCAGGGGCCGTGACGACCGTGGCGCCCGTGATGGCAACGGTTCGGGAGGGTGGTGCGATCTGAGCAAGAGTCTGCTGTGCGCCGAAAAGGGCGGCGGCGCAGAACAAGGCCGCTCGCAGCGTGGATGATAGCCTCATAGCCGTGGGTATGGTGGAAGAAGCGCGGGTGCCCGAAGTGGGAACAGCCTCAAAATCTAGGCAGGGACCGGGCGGGTCACAAGGTGGATTCCTGATGGGTCAACGACTCTCAGTCCTCGACGTCCCAGTCATCGACGACACCCAGCACCACCACGTTGGCGGGTATGGGGTCCTGCCCGGTCAACTGCCGTGCCGCCGAGCCTTCGCGTGCTACGAGGACCACGTCGCCGACCCCCGCGCCGAACCCGGGGTCCAGAGCAAGCATGTCACGCTCGTCAAGCAGCGCCCCGTCCAGGTCGATACCCTGGATTACAAGCATCTTGCTGCTCCGAAAGGACTCATCCTTTCGTGTGGCTGTCGTGGTGCCGGTGACGCGGCAAAGGCGCATGGAAGCTCCGGGAATGAAGGCAATGATACGCGAATAATTGCACTGATTTGCAGCACAATGCTATACTCATTTTCTCCCGTTCGGTCACACGCTCAGCACCTGGATTTACATGTACAGCACCCGCGGAATCGAAGCCGTAGCCACGATCACCGAGCTCCGCTCCAACACCTCGGAACTGGTCGAGCACGCGCGGAAGATGGACCGCGGACTCCTGATCCAGAAGAACAACGAGCCCTACGCCGTGCTGATCAGCTACGACAAGTACGAACGGCTGCTCAACGCCAAGGAGAAAGGGGCGCGGAGGAAGACGTAAAGGGCGGCGTGTCCTACCTAACCAGGTGCTTGAGCTCGTCGACCCTCCGGACGATGGACTCGCGATCCATGGACCGGTATTTCTCAGGAAGCAGGGCGCGGGAGGTGCACTCCAGGACGGCGCTCAGGGTCTGTAGCTCTACCTCCAGCGGGTAGGTGGGCGGCATGAAATCGTCGACGACTTCCTGGATGATCTCCGTGTTCACTTCGGTGGCCGGCTCGGCCGAAGCCGCCCGGAACTTGGCCCGCGTGAGCAGCGCCTCCATGTCGGCACCACTGAACACCCGATCGCCATTCAGCAGTGCTTCCGGCATCTGATCCATTGGGAGATGGGCCAGTCCGGTACGTCGCAGCATCACTTTGAGGAGCTCTTCGCGTTCCTCGCGATCAGATGGGTAGAACAGCGCGATGTGCTCCTCAGCGCGACCCTGTCGCTTGAGGTCGACCGGCATGAAGTCCGGCCGTGCGGTAACCAGAAACCAGATGATCCGGCCCCGATTCTTCGAGTTGCTCATGAAGGCCGCGATCTGACCGAAGACGCGCTTTGAGACGCCCGAGTCACCTTGAGCATCCCGATTGCCAAGCGCCGCGTCGGCCTCGTCAATCATCACGGCCACAGGCGTCATCGCCTCCAGAAGGCCGAGGATTCGCTCCAGGTTGCCCTCGGTCTGTCCCTGCCACTGGGAACGGAAGTTCTTCAGCTTGACCATCGGGATTCCGATCTCACCCGCGAAGCAGGTGATGCTGAAGGTCTTTCCGGTACCGACCGGGCCCGATACCAGGTAGCCCATGGGAAGGACGTCCGACTTGCCCGCCTTGAGCGCGCGCGCCGCCTGTCGCAGGTGGCCCTTGGCCTGCTTGTGGCCCGCCACCATGTCCAGATTCCAGTCCGTCTCGACGAACTCGAGCATGCCGTGGGCCTCGGCCTCGATGAACTCTTTCTTGAGGGCCGAAAGGACCTCGTAGGAGAGGTCCGTGCGGTTCTCCATGACGTCGGCCAGGATGGTCCGCATCTGGATGTAGCCCAGGCCGGCCGTATTCCCGGCAAGGCCGGAAGGGGGCACCTCCGAGTACTTCCGGAATGCATCCTCCTGCCCATCAAGGAACCAGTCCACGTACTTCTTCCGGGCCGCTTCGTCCGGCATCGGCAGCTTGATCTCGGACGTATACGGACTCTGTACGATCTGCTGATTGAGCTCCGAGAGATTCTCGGCTACCAGGATCAGCGTGAAGTCACTCTCGAGGAAGAGCGGGTCGTGGGACCACTTCTGGAGGAACACCAGTGCGTTCCGGTCCTCACCCGAGTACTGGGAGGCCTCGGCCATCGGGACCAGCGTCTCGGCGTAGTCCAGGATGCACGCGACTCGTTTTCCTTCCGCCAAGCGGATCCGGAAGTAGTTCTGCAGCACGGCCAGGACGCGAACCGGGTCCTTCGGCAGTTTTTTGGCGTACTCGGTCCCGAAAATGGTGTCGTACCCGCTCAGCGCCCGGTTGAAGTCCGTCTGGGAGGCCTTGTCGGCGAAGTGGATCCCGCTTGAGCGGTCGTAGAAGATGACGATGTCCCGCGAGGCGAAGAGGTCTTCGACCATGAACTCGCGCAGCGAGCAGTAGGGCTTTTCCTCATCACCCGTCGGCACCAGGTCCCGGACGTTCCCGTACAGGATGAACTGGTTGATGGTCTTCGTGAGGTACTTGCGGGCAAAGTCGCGCGCCCAGTCGGGATAGTGCGCGGTGTACTGATCCAGCAGGCTGGGGGCGGCAGGAGACGGGACGGACATCTGCACGGTCTGCCCGTCAGCGGCGTCGAGGCCATCCGAGCCCGATTTGGGCCCACCTGTGGCGTCGGGGCCGGCCGGTTCTGTCGGCGTGGCATCGGTGTCTGCCTTATCTGGCGATGCGGTGGCAGCCTCCTTCCCTGAGGTCCCTGCTTTTGGGTCGGGGGTGGGTACAGCCTCGGTGGCTGTGGCTTCGTCAGTCTCCTTCCGGGGGGCGTCTTCGGACATCTGGATTCAGTGCGTGGTTCAGGGGCCGGATCGTGGCGAGGAGTATACGCGCAAAGACGACTGGGTTTCGCTTTGCAGGCCCAGGCTAGCGCATCACGGATATGGCGCGGGAAAACACGTGCTCCCCGTCAGTCACTCGAACCCAATAGACACCGCTGCTCAGCCCGTCTACATCCAGACTGGCCTCCCACGGGTCTGATTCGGACAGCGGGACCAACCGCGCAGGCAATTCGCGGCCGAGAAGATCGGTCAGGCTGACGTGTGGCTGCCGAAGCTCGCCGTGTATTCTCAGCATGACGCGTGAATGGGCCGGCAAGGGGAAGGCATCGATGGACGCCGGTGCCTCCGGTCCCTCTTGTGCCGGCCATTGCCCCAAGCTGGTTGTCGCTCCGGCTCCTTGTCGGACGATGTACCGGGAGCCGGCGGGTATTGACCGGAGCGTGTCTCGTTGCGAGCCGCCCCAGTGGACCACCAGTTCTTCGACCATGTCATCAGCCCCCAGTCCCAGATGGACCACAGGCTCGGACTGGGACCGGTAGCTGTCTCCCGCCATGAGGCTCCGCGTAAACACACGCGAACGGGTTCGGGCCTCAATCCGGGCTCCCATGCCGTGATAATTGGCGGACGTGCCCTCAAGCTGGATCTGGATCCAGTTGCCTACCGGGCCGGCTCCGTGCAGAAGGACCACCCGGCCATCCTGCGCCGGGTAGGCGAGGTCTATTCGCCCATCCAGGTCCAGATCGGCCTGCGCCAGACCAAAGCTGAACGCCCCCGCGACAGAGGAATCGGGCACACTGCCCTGCAACCAGTTGGTGGACGACCGCTCGTACAGCCAGGTCCCACGATTTTCGTACAGGAGGATGGGTGCGCCCCCCATTCCTGAGGTGCTGACGATGAAAAGGTCCTGATCTGCGTCATTGTCAAAATCGCCTGCCACGACGCCCCAGGACCAGCCATTTCGCCATGCACCCAGTGCGTCTTCCATCAACGTGAGGGAGACCCCCTCTTCATTCCGGTAGAGCCCGCCCTCCTGGATCCTCGTGACGTAGACGTCTTCCCAGCCGTCGCCATCTATGTCACCAAGGCCGACGCCCATGCTGTTGCCACTGCCGACGGCGCTGAATCCAGTCTCCAGGGCCACATCCGTGAACGGCAGCGTACCATCGTTTCGATAGAGCCTGCTAGGTTCGTCGACGTCGTGAACGGCCACGAGGTCCAGCCATCCATCATGGTTGAAGTCCCACCAGAGCGCCTGCATGGCGAGGGCCCCGGTAGGGCCTTCAATCTGAGCTTCGGCGGAAATGTCTTCAAATACGCCGTTGCCGAGATTCCGGAACAGCCGGTCCGGCTGGTGGCTGATTGCCAGAAAGAGGTCGAGGAGGCCATCGTTGTCAAAGTCGCCAAGCGTCGCGGTCTTGGCGCCGGCTCCCAGCAGGCCACTGCTCCGGGAATGATCGACGAAAGCTCCGGCCCCGTCTGACAGAAACAGCCGGCTGTCCTCAGTGCCCACCATCAGGAGGTCCGCCCAGCCATCCCGGTTGAGATCCGCGAACAGCGGACTGTGAAACGACCCGGCCAGGGACAAACCTGTCCGGGCCGTCTCGTCCGCGTAGTGACCGTTGCCCAGATTTCTGAACAGCTTTGATTCGGCTGAATCTGCCGCGACCATGAGGTCCGGCCAGCCGTCCTTGTCATAGTCCAGAGCCGCGATGCCGAAGGGCGCCTGAACCTTCAGCCCGGCTTCCCGGGTCCGGTCGTCGAAGACGGGTTGTCCGAGCGCCGACCCTTCCGGGAAAACAAGCAGGGCCATAAACCCCACCCCTTTCCGTAGAAAGGCACGCCAACCGAGCTCACGGGCTCGGTGGAAACCGGACGCTGGGGAGTGCAAGCCTACCCCGGGTCAGGCGATGGTCACTCCCTCGTCCAGGTACACGTCCTGGATGGCGTTCAGGATGCCGACACCTTCGTTCATCGGACGCTGGAACGCCTTGCGGCCGGAGATCAGGCCCATGCCACCGGCGCGCTTGTTGATGACCGCCGTGGCGACCGCCTGCTGCAGGTCGTTGCTGCCGGAAGCTCCACCCGAGTTGATCGTCCCGACGCGACCCATGTAGGCGTTCGCCACCTGGTATCGCGTGAGGTCGATGGGGTGATCCGTCGAGAGCTCGGAGTAGATCCGGTCATCCAGCTTGCCGTAGCTCGAATCGCCGCTGTTGAGCGCCCGGTACCCATAGTTCTGGGTCGGCTGCTTCTGCTTGACGATGTCCGCCTCGATGGTGGCTCCGAGGTGATCCGCCTGGCCGGTCAGGTCAGCAGAGGACTCGTGGTTCACGCCGTCGACCTTGAAGCCCGAGTTGCGAACGTAGCACCAGAGGATGGTGGCCATGCCCATTTCGTGGGCAATGGCGAAGGCCTCGGTGACCTCCTGCAGCTGGCGGGTGGCATTGTCCGACCCGAAGTAGATGGTGGCGCCCACGGCGACGCAGCCCATGTTCCACGCTTCTTCCATGCGGGCGTACATGACCTGGTCGAACTGGTTGGGGTACGTCAGAAGCTCATTGTGGTTGAACTTCATGATGAACGGAATCTTGTGCGCGTACTTCCGCGCTACAGATCCCAGCACCCCGTAGGTGGATGCGACCGCGTTGCAGCCGCCTTCGATGGCCAGCTTAATGATGTTCTCCGGATCGAAGTAGATCGGGTTCTTGGCGAAGGAGGCGCCGGCGGAGTGCTCGATGCCCTGATCGACCGGAAGAATCGAGAGGTAGCCCGTGTCGGCCAGGCGGCCGGTTCCATACAGCGTCTGCAGGGAGCGGAGCGTCTGGATGTTGCGGTCGGATTCCTTGAAGATGCGATCGACGAAGTCTCCACCGGGGAGGTGCAAGTCTTCCTTGGCAATGGTGGTGGACTTGTGGTCCAGCAGGTAGCTGGCCTGGTCACCCAGGATATCAGCGATTCGGGACGTGGCTGCAACGGCCATGGCGCGCCTCGATAGTGTTGGTCGATAAAAATGCGGAGGACCGGACAGGCCCATCTGAAAAATACGGCGGAGAACGGCCGGATAAAGACTGCAATGCGACAGGAGGAGCCCGGAACCGCTTTCTTCACCGCGTTCTCGCGGGCTGAATCAGCGGATGCGCACGGCGACTTCTGACGAAATGGTGCCGGGGTCTTCCAGCCAGCCGGGCAGGAGGCTTCCGATGAGCGGTCCCATCAGGAGTCCTCGGGATGCCATCCCGGTCAGCACCCAGGTTCGCGTATGCCCGGGCAGAGGTCCGACCATCGGCAGGCGTGTTCCGGGCACGGTGACGCGGACGCCGGCGTGCGCGGCGTCGACTTGCGCCCCCCTGAGCCAGGGCAGGTGTCTGGAGACCTTTTCGAGCAGTTCCTCGGTAAGCGCATTCTCCGGGAGGGGATCATCAAACGAATGCTGGTAGGAGCTACCGATGACTACCCGGTTGTCGAGGGGCACCACGTACCCACCGACGGATACGGGCCGCAGGTCCGGGGGCCGATCCGGTGCGATCACGGAGATGAGCTGGCCTTTGACGCAGCTCAGTTTGAGTTGGGTGAGGTCCTCGAAATGCTGAAAGCCCCCACCTAGCGAGAGGATCAGCCTGCTGCACGGAAAGGTCCGTGGACCGTCCGGGCCCACGAACTCCGCAATCACCGAGTCGGCTGATTCTGTCCAGCCGGTCAGGCGCCAGTCGCGGCGAACCGAGGCGCCGCGTGATTCCAGATTTCGGAGCCCGGCCTGCAGGAGGGTAGGGAGGTCAAAGGAACCTCCACGGTGGAGCTCCAGCGTTCCGTGAGGAGCCAGAAGCCACGGCCACTGCGCCTTTGACGCGGCCGGCGGGTGCCAGGTGAACAGGTGGCCGTGGGAGGCAGCCCGGGCCCGGTAGGCGTCCATTTGATCCCAGGAGGTGGCGATCCGGAGAACGCCGGGCTGAAGCGGGGCGACCCCTAGCTGCCTGGCCACCTCATCAAGCGCGTCCAGGGCCGCTTCACTCCGCCACACCAGGTTGCCGCGGCGGGGGATGACCGGGTTGGCGAGTCCGGCAATGACCGCAGCGCTGGCTGCTTCAGGTGTTTTCCAATCAGCCAACAGCAGGGGACAGCGGTCTGCCAGGGAGAGGCCCGCGCACAAACCGGCGATTCCCGCTCCTGCAATGACGGTGGGGTGCTCCATGTATCGAAGATAGAGCCGGGCGATCGGGTCGCGGGCCGATTTACGCCGGGGCGCGTTTGTGGGGACGTCGAGCACCGTTCGAGGTAAGGCCGGGGAACGTTCACCCGGGGTCGCCGATTCGTACTCCGATGAAGGGGCACCTCAAGACAGGTATAATAGCCGTTATTGCAAGAACGGCAGTTCTGGTTGCTCTTTCGGTGCCGGGACCTGCCAACGGGCAAATAGCGGAGAGAGATACGGTGCAGGTCGTGGCTCAGCGACCGGTGGAGTTTGACGTTCGCTCCAATGATGACCTCGCCGGTGTGGACTCGGTCCAGGTGGTCGTGGTCAGCCAGCCTCGACGCGGGACGCTGGTCCAAAGTGGGGGACATCTGGTGTACCAGTCTGATCCAGGATTCGTCGGTCGCGATTCGCTTACGTACCAGCTGAGTGTCGTGCCGATGGCTCGCATGGAGGTTGATTCCGTGGCATCGCAGGTCACCTTCGAGGCATCGCTTCAAATTCCCACAATTGGGAGTTCCAGTGACCAGACCGTCTTCGGTGTCT
>JABDJZ010000462.1 GCA_013003255.1 Rhodothermales bacterium | reverse complement strand
ATGCGAGGTACGATGAGAGTCTACGATGGCATACTCCCCCTCGGCGGTGCGCACGAGGGTGACATACATGTAACCGAATTCCTGGCGGAACTGGGGCGGACAGGGGAACCGCGCCAGCGCCGTATCTCTGGGGATCGTGTTTTGGGCCGATAGCAGTTGCATGGTCTTCTGGCGGTTGTTCAGTTGAACACCGAGCAATAATTGACCCAAACCTGAAGGGCTCCGTCCAATGGGATAGACAGGTCCGCCACTGATCGCGACAATTCCGCTGGGCCAACCGGGCCCCATGGCACGGTAGATGAGTTTTCGCTGCAGGGAATGACTTTTGTCGATGGTTCGCGACATTCCCCACAACCAATCAATGTCATGACCCGATTCGCTACCCCTACCCTGCTTCTGGCCGTGCTTCTGCTCTCTGGCTGCTACCAGACGGCCGTCATGATGGACAACGAGCCCTCGCAACGCGTGGAGCGCGTCCGCGTGGACAAGTTTTTGGGCGGACTGCTGCCCAGAACCCAGCCTGTCCTGGCTAATGACAACGACCCGATTGAACCGTCCGAACCCCTACTGGCCGAGGATCTGTGTGATGGCCGGGAGGTCCACAAGGTGGAGACGTTCCATTCCTTCTGGAATAGTGTTCTGGCGAGCGTCACGTTCAGCATCTACACTCCTGTGACCGTGCGTGTCACCTGCGCCACTCGATAGCACCTGACGCCTGGATGGACCTGGACGAAGCGCGACGACTTGCCGAATCCCTGATGGCCGAACACGGCCTGCAGCGGTGGACCTTCAAGTTTGACAATGCCCGCACACGCGTGGGCGTCTGTCGATTCGAGTCCAGACAGATCGGACTCAGTCGTCACTACGTCCGGGTCAATCCGGGCGACGAGGTGCAGGACACCATTCTCCACGAGATTGCCCACGCGCTGGCCGGACCCGACGCAGGTCACGGCCCCAGGTGGAAGCGCATCGCGCGGGCATTGGGATGCTCGACCGAACGGTGCACGCAGGCCCCGCTTGACGTGCACCCCCGATACAGCCTCTGGTGCAACACCTGCGGCAAACGATTGCGGCACTACCACCGAAAGCCGCGCCGTGATTTTGACTCGGGACGGTATCGTCACGCATCCTGCGGCGGGCATTCGTTTTCGCTGAGGCCGTACCGGCCGGAGCCGGAAGCGGCGTAGTCAGCGGGGAGCCGCAGTCCCTCGCAAACCCGCCAGGACCTCGTCAAAATCCGCCGACGCCAACACCTTGGGGTTAGGCGCTGCTCCATCGTCCGGCCAGCGGATCAGTTGAATCCGCCCATCAGCGATCTCAAGGCCCGTGATATCCCCGTCCCGGTAGCAGCAGCACCCGGTATTGAAATAGGCATTGGATGGCGGCTCCTCTGATGCGCCGTCGTCGGTTTCCTCTGAAGAGCGCTCGGCAAGCACCCACTCGAGTTCTGCCTTGAGCTGGGCCAGGTGGCCATCCGCCGCGGTTTTACCCCCACCGGGCCCGGCCTTGGAGCCCGCGCCGGACGGTTGGTCCTTGGCAGCGGCTTTGTGCTCGGCAATGGCCCGCTGAAGCTGTTCGGCCCGAGACCCGCCCACGAACACAGGCTCATGCGTGTGCCCCGCAATCAGCAGTAGATCAGATTGCCTGGACGCCCACCGATGAAGCGCCTGGTTGTGCGCATTTCTGAGGTCCCAGGAGCGAGCCGGCGTGTTCGGGGACCAACCTGTGAGGCGCTGCAGGGGCCGCCACAGGACCCGAACCAGGACTCGCGAGAGGAAGGAGTAGCCGTCGCTGAGAAGGCTTCCCTGATGCCCGTGGAGGAGCAGGATCCGAAATGTGCCCGCCTCGGTGGCCAGTTTCAGGACGACGCTTTCGTGCACCTGCAGATCAGAACCGATCACCGGCCTCAGGTGTCTGGCCACGGCGTCCGGGAAGCTCCACAGGTCATCGTGGTTGCCAAAGATGCGCCAGTACCGGCCTGCCGCTTGAAACTTGCGGAGCAGCCCGAATGTCCTCGGATAGCGGTCAATGACCACGCCGGGGGTCTCCTCCCAGAGCTCTTCGACGTCGCCGAGTTCTACCAGCGTGTGACCCAATTCCAGATAGTAGGCCAGAGCCGCATTGTAGGCCCGTTCCGCCTTTCGGAAGTCGTCCGCACCGTCGCGCGCGCCTTTGTGCTGGTCACTGAAAATGATCAGCCCTCCTGCTCCCGGATCAAAGGACACGGAGGGCGCCTCGCCCTGCTCGTGCCTCAGCAGCACTGCATCGAGGGCTTGCGCAACCCGGCGGAAGTGCCGATTCCGGCGCCTGGTCCTCCGGTCTGTCATGGCGATCGCCAGATCAGGCGCGGGCTTCGAACAGCTCCTTCAGCGAGTCGCCGGCATCCAGGGTCCGAATCGGGAA
>JABDJZ010000455.1 GCA_013003255.1 Rhodothermales bacterium | reverse complement strand
CCAAGGACCTGATCGACCAGGGCAACCTGGTGCAGGTGGGCGCACACGGTCAGATGCAGGGCCTCGCATTCCATTGGGAGATGCGCATGCTCACCCAGGGCGGGTTCACCCCGCACGAGGCCTTGCGATCAGCCACCCTGCACGGCGCGAAGTACCTCGGCATGGATGGCGACATCGGATCGCTTGAAGTCGGCAAGCTGGCCGACCTCATCATCGTCGACGGCGATCCGCTGGCCCGGATCGAGGACGCCGAGAATGTCACCCACGTGATGGTGAATGGTCGCCTCTGGGATGCCATGGAGTTGCCCCGCGGCGCCACGGCGGACAGTTGGTAGACTACGCCGACATACTGGAGAGCATCCGGCAGGAGGTTCAACCTCTCCTTACACAAGGGAAGGTGGCCGACTACATCCCGCCGCTGGCCGAGGTCGATCCATCCCAGTTCGCGATGGCCGTCCGATTGGTGGATGGCTCCGAGTACAGTGCTGGCGCGGCTGACCACGCCTTTTCCATCCAGAGTGTTTCGAAGGTCTTCCGGCTGGCGCAGGCCATGGACATCCACGGCGACGATCTCTGGAAGCGGGTGGGCCGTGAGGCCTCCGGGACGGCATTCAACTCCCTGCTCCAGCTGGAGGCGGACAACGGCAAGCCGCGCAATCCGATGATCAGTTCGGGTGCGCTCGTTGTCATGGATGCCATCCTGGAACGGGGCCTTGCCGACCCGGGCATCGTGTTCATTGCCCGCTGTCTGGACGATGAGGCCGTGCCATTTGACGCCGGCGTGGCCGACGCGGAACTGGCCACCACGCACCGCAATCGGGCGCTGGCCCACTTGCTGAAAGCGTACGGAAACCTGAACAATGACCCGGAAGCGGTAATCGCCGCGCATACCCGGGAGTCGGCCGTCACGCTCAGCTGTGTGGAGCTCTGCCGGGCCGCCACGTTTCTGGCCACCCGAGGTGAGACGGCAGGCGGTCAGCGCGTTCTGGCCACTCGGCAGGTAAAGCGCCTGAACGCCGTGATGCTGACCTGCGGCGTCTATGATGAGGCCGGTGACTATGCCTATCGGGTTGGCCTGCCCGCCAAGAGCGGCGTCGGCGGCGGCGTGATTGCCGTCATGCCCGGCTTGCTCACGGTGGCCGTCTGGTCCCCCGGCTTGAATCCAAGGGGCAACTCGCTGGCTGGAACGAAGGCGCTTGAGTTGTTCACGACCATGACCGGGGTTTCGGTGTTTTAGGACCCCGCGATGCCTTGGTTCTTTAGGACCGCCTCCTTCTATATTGCCAGACTCTCCCAACCATCCGGATTGACGCCACGATGAGATCCTTCCTGACGCCCGTGCTGGCGACGCTCGTTGCCCTTCTCTTTGCCTTCGACGCCTCAGCGCAGATTGACCCCATCCTGTATGAGGGTCTCGAGTACCGCGAGGTTGGTCCGTTCCGCGGAGGGCGCGCCTCGGGCGTCGCCGGCGTTCCCGGACATCCCGACCTCTATTACATGGGTGCCACAGGAGGGGGCGTCTGGAGGACGACGGACTCAGGCAATTCCTGGGAAAACATCTCCGATGGGTATTTCGGCAGCTCTATCGGTTCGGTCTCGGTCAGCGCCTGGGACCCAAATATTATCTACGTAGGCGGTGGGGAATCGACCGTTCGGGGCAACGTCTCCTATGGAACCGGAATGTGGAAATCCGTGGACGCGGGAAAGACCTGGTTCAGCGCAGGGCTGACCGATTCCGAGCGGATCACCCAGATCGAGATACATCCCAGAAATCCGGACCTCGTTTATGCTGCGGTTCTGGGTCACCTTCATGGGCCCCACGAAACGCGCGGGGTCTATAAGTCCGAGGACGGCGGCGAGACCTGGGAGAACGTCCTCTATGTCAATGACCAGGCAGGTGCCGTGGACCTGCGGATGGATCCGTCGAACCCTCGCGTTCTTTATGCTTCGACGTGGCGGGTCATCCGGACGCCGTACAGTCTCGAGTCGGGAGGAGAGGGTTCTCACCTCTGGAAGTCCACCGATGCCGGTGAGACCTGGACACAACTGACGGACAAGGACAACGGCCTCCCGGGTGGGACCATCGGCAAGATTGGTGTAGCTGTTTCGCCGGCCAACCCCGAGCGACTGTGGGCAATCGTTGAGCACGAAGACGGGGGTGTTTTCCGCTCCGAAAACGGTGGTGAAAGCTGGCGCAAGGTCAACAGTGAGCGAAGTCTTCGTCAGCGGGCCTGGTACTACACGCGGATTTTCCCGGACCCACAGAACGCAGATGTGGTGTACGTGATGAACGTTGGTTTCCACAAGTCCACCGATGGGGGTGCCACCTACGAACGAATCAGGACCCCGCATGGCGATCACCACGACATGTGGATCAATCCGGACCATCCCAACCGCTTCGTTATCGCGGACGACGGCGGAGCCCAGGTCACCGTCAATGGCGGAGAGACGTTCTCCACCTACATGAACCAACCGACCTCACAGTTCTACCGGGTTACTACAGATAACCACTTCCCGTACCGCATCCTGGGTGCGCAGCAGGACAACTCGACGGTTCGGATTCTGCACACGTCCACCGGAAGCGAGGACGACTGGGAGCCGACCGCCGGTGGCGAGAGCGGCTGGCTCGCCCCGCACCCGGACAACCCCGACATCGTCTACGGCGGCTCCTATGGCGGAACGTTCACCCGCGTCGATCACTCGACGGGCGCCCGTCGCAACGTCAATGTGTGGCCGGACAACCCCATGGGCCACGGGGCCGAGGACTACCAGTACCGGTTCCAGTGGAATTTCCCGATTCAGTTCTCACGCCACAATCCGGATGTTCTCTATTCGACGTCTCAGCATGTACATGCGTCCATGGACGAAGGGCAGTCCTGGGAGATCATCAGCCCGGATCTGACAGTTGCCGATCCTTCGACGCTGGGGGCTTCCGGCGGGCCGATCACCAAGGACAACACCGCCGTCGAGTACTACGCGACCATCTTTTCGTTGGCTCAGGGCGAAGAAGAGGGCGTCATCTGGGTTGGTTCGGATGACGGCCTTATGCACATCACGCGCGATGGCGGCGACAACTGGGAGGAGATCACGCCCCCGGCACGAATGTGGCCGGAATGGATGATGGTCAACGACATCGTCGTGGATCCCTTCAACGCGGGCGGTGCCTATGTGGCCGGTACCCGGTACAAACTGGACGACTTCGCCCCCTACCTCTACAAGACCGAGGACTATGGGGCCACATGGAAGAAGATCACCAGCGGCATTCCGGATAATCACTTCACCCGGGCCATTCAGCCGGATCCGGAGCGCGCGGGTCTGCTCTATGCCGGCACCGAGTTCGGCATGTACATCTCGTTCGATGATGGGATGTCCTGGAGCAGCTTCCAGAACAACCTGCCCATCGTGCCCATCACGGACCTCGCTTGGAAGGAGCACGATCTGATCGTAGCCACCCAGGGCCGTTCGTTCTGGATCATGGAGGACCTGATGCCGCTGCACTACGCTTCGGCCGCGATGGCGGAGTCCCCCTTCGCGCTCATCGGTCCTGCCGATGTGCACCGGATGATCACCGGACGCAACCAGGTTACGTTCAACTACTACCTGAATGACCCTGATGAGGACACGGAAGTGACGCTTCGGGTGCTTGAGGAAGACGGAGACATCATCCGGAGCTTCTCGTCCACAGACCGAGGCAACTCGGCTGTTGCCAAGGAGCACGGCATGAACAGCCACACGTGGGACATGCGCTATGAGGACGCAGAGGACTTCGAAGGCATGATTCTCTGGTCGGGCGGCGGTATGAATGGTCCGACGGCCGTTCCGGGCACCTACAACGTCCGCTTGGTTGTTGGCGAGGATTCGACCGAGACGGATTTCGTCATCCTGCCGGATCCCCGGAGTACCTCGACGCCAGCGGATCGCCAGGCCCAGTT
>JABDJZ010000451.1 GCA_013003255.1 Rhodothermales bacterium | reverse complement strand
GATCATAATCCGGCCGACTCATGCGCCTGGCTCCCCTCTTGCTCCTGCTGGTTCTCGGCTGTCAGGACAACGCCTCCCAAGTCCCCACTGTCAACCTCCAGCCCGCCTTCCAAATGTTCGGCAGTGGCGATGCCGAGGGAGCCCTGGCCATGCTGGATTCCCTGGAGGCCGCCAACCCCGAAAGCGCGCAGGTGCTCGCGGCGCGCGGCCAATTCCTCAGGCAGATGCAGGAGCTCGAAGGCTCTCTGGCCGCCTATGAGGGTGCGGTGGATCTGAACCCCTCCGCACCGGGCACGCTGTTCAATCTCGGGATTGCCCATGCGCTCGTCGGACAGGATGACGATGCCATGGATGCGCTGCTCCGGGCCCGCGATGCCGGCTTCAACGTATTGAATATCCACAACTCGCCGGTCGCCGGCCGGCTCGCGGAGCGTGATGATTTCGCGGCTCTGTTTCCGGCGCCGGGTGACTACGCGGATCCGTTCGTGGAGGGTACCGAAATCATCCATGATTGGACCGGAGAAAACGCGCGGGACCAGTTCGGATGGATTGCCCGCAATGTCCGTGATGTGGACGGCGATGGGGTGGATGATGCCGTGAGCTCGGCGCCAACCAACTCGGACGGAGCTCCCTCGGGCGGCAAGATCTATGTCTACTCCGGCCGTTCCGGTGATCTGCTCTGGACGGCGGTCGGTCAGGACGCCCAGGGTCAACTGGGCTTCGGGGTTGAGGCTGCCGGCGATGTGAACGGTGATGGGACGCCCGACGTGATTGCGGGGGCGCCGTATGCCAACGTGGCCATGGTCTATTCAGGCGTAGACGGTTCCGTGATTCACCGCATTGAAGGAAGCGATCCGGCAGGTGCCTTTGGCGCTACAGTGCGCGGTATCGGGGATGTGAACGACGACGGCTTCGGTGACCTTCTGATCGGCGAGCCGCATCAGGTCTGGGGAGGTCCCATCGGAGGAGGGACTCTGGATCACCCGGGAGCCGCCCACATCGTATCGGGCCGCGACGCATCCACCCTGGCAACCCGCGTGGGAGCAAACCCCGGCGATGGATTCGGCTCCACACTCGCCGGGACCCTGGACGGCGGCAATTCGCCCTACGTGGTCGGCGCACCCTCGGCGGGCTCCGAGAATCGCGGCCGCGCCTACGTCTACCGGGGGCTGGCCCCGGAGGCCGAGCACGAGTTTGCCCCCTCGGCGACGGGAGTGAACCTGGGGGCCATGTTCATGTCCGTGATGGGCGATGCGAATGGCGATGGCGTGCAGGATTTCTACATTTCTGACTGGGCCGACGCGGCAAAGGGGCCCTCGACCGGTCGCATCTATGTCTTCTCGGGCGCCGATGGATCCACGCTGGCCGAGATCGGGGGAGAGAATGCCGGCGACGGGTTCGGCATCGGTGTCTCGGACGCCGGGGACATTGACGGCGATGGACTCGCCGACCTCATCATCGGTGCCTGGCAGTACGCGGGCGAGGCGGCTTCGGGAGGCAAGCTATACGCCTACACCGGGCAGGGGACCCTGCTTCACACCGTGACCGGGAAGGTGATGGGAGAGACGCTGGGATTTGACACCACCGGTCTTGGGGATGTCAATGGCGATGGCGTGGTGGATTTTTTGGTGACGTCCGCGTGGAGCGGGATCAACGGATTCCAGAGCGGGCGTACGTTGGTGATCTCCGGCCAGAACCCCAATTAAGCCTATGAGCACCGATGCGTCGCGTACCACCGCCATCATTGATGAATTGCACGCCCTGTACCCGCAGGCTGACTGCGCGCTGAATCACCGGAACGCGCACGAACTCCTCTTTGCCACCATCATGTCGGCCCAGACCACCGACGTGAACGTGAACCGGGTAACCTCGACACTCTTCGAGAAGTACCGGACCGGGGATGAGTTCGCGAAGGCGGACCTGGAGACCTTTCAGGACGAGATCCGGTCGACTGGCTTCTTTCGCAACAAGGCAAAGAACGTGCTCGGAGCGGCCCGCATGCTGATGGATGAGTACGGGGGTGAGGTGCCCGACACCATGGAGGATCTCCTTCGCC
>JABDJZ010000446.1 GCA_013003255.1 Rhodothermales bacterium | reverse complement strand
TCCCCCGCCTCGACTCCCTTCCGGTAAGCGAAGGGCTCCGAAACGAAGACGGCGCCTCCGGAAAAGGCGCGCCACACGGCATCATCCCCCGGGTCATCAATCCCGCCAGCCTCCCCGCTACCCGTCTGATCTGTTTCTGCCAGCCCCTCTGCCTTGTTCACGAACCGATACGAAGCCTGGCTTCGCGGACCGTGTTCGATTACCACCAGTGCTATCGGCCCGTCGCTGCCCTGGACTTCGACCCGCCGCACGCCATAGGCCTGTTCGACGTCCGGATGGGACCGAAGCACGTTGAGCGACTCCTCTTCAAGCATGCCACCCCCCAGGCGCGCCACCGCAGACGGCGGGCTTATGTACAGATCCGCGCGCAGCGTCATGTCCAGCCACTCTACCACGGTTCCTCGGAAGCTGTCTACCATCACACCGACGCCGATGGCTGCAGACACCGCCACGGAGAGCGCCACAATGGCCAGGGAGGTGCGGCTCATCTGTGTCTGGATGCCGCGCAGTGCCATCCGTCCGGTCAGTGGCAGCGGCATCCTTCCCAGCAACCGAACCAACGCGCGGATCACCCAGGGGCCAATCAGCGAGAATCCCATAATGACCATCAGCAGTCCCAGGTAGCCGCCCCAGATGCCCAGGGGCAGACGTATCACCAGGTAACCCACCAGGACCAGGACGCCTCCCGTCGCTCCCAGGGATCCGATTCGGGCCTGGAAGCGGTCTTCGTCCCCGGATCTGCGCAGGGCGTCGGCCGCGGGGACAGCTGCCGCCTGCCGGGCGGGCACCCATGCAGAGAGGATGCTTGCTCCGATGCCGAGTGCGAATGCCTTGGCCAAGTCCGCGGGGAATACGGGCACCTCGCGGACGCTGACCACGAAGTACAGGTCATTGATGGCGCGGGTGACCAGGTTGACGAGGCCCTGCCCCAGTGCGGCACCGAGTGCGACGCCCAAAGCACTTCCCACCACGCCCAGCAGCGCGGCCTCCGCCAGCACGGAGCGGGCGATCAGCCGTCGAGAAACCCCGGTGGCCCTCAGGCGGCTGTACACCGGACGGCGCTGAACCACCGAGAACGCCATGATATTGAAGATCAGAAACATCCCCACGACCAGAGCCAGGTAGGACAGAGCCTGAAGGTTGGTATCGAAAGCAGCCGTCATTTGGGCCAGGGCGGCAGTTCGAGCTTCGGGCTTCTCGAGTTGGTATCCCGGTCCGAGGGCCGCCACCACAGCTGCGGCGTCTGCGTCCGAGGTGTCCAGCTCAATGCGCGTCAGTCTACCGCTGAGCCCAAACGCCTCCTGCGCCGTGGCCATGTCCGCGACAAGCAGGTCGCTCCAGCCTTCCCGCGCGGCACCCTCGGCCTGCACGATTCCGACCACAGTGAGACTTACGCTACGACCCGAAACCTGCGCCGGAATGGAATCCAGCAGAGCCACCCCGAGGCGATCAGCGCCATCGACAGAGAGGACAACGCCCCCCGGTGTAGTCATCAGGTTGGCAGGCTCAGGAAAACCCGGCAGGCCGGCTCCCGTGGCCTGTCCGGACAAGGGGTCCATACCCAGCAGGCGGAATGTGCCCTGACCGGTCCGCACATAGCCTTCGACCACGGGGGTAGCGCCTCGTACGCCCAGGTCAACACGCAGCTTGCGGTAGGCCTCCGTCTCCAGCGAACCGCCTGGCCCCGTGATGAAGTGGCTGGACTGTCCGGAGATGGTCTCCGCCGAAATCTGGAAGGCTCGACTGGCACTTGACGTGGCCAGATCCACGCCGGCCACCATCGCCACCCCCACCGCGATGCCGATGATGGACATGGCCAGTTGCAGGCGATGCCCGGCGAAGTAGCGCCGGGCCGATCGTGCCATCAGCCGGATCACGCGTGCTCCGGGGACTCAAGGTTTGCATCGCGGAGGATGCCTTCCTGCATACGCAGGACCCGGTCGGAAACCCGAAGAAAATCGGTGTCGTGGGTGACTACGAGCATGCTCACATTGCGCTCCCGGACCATGCCGTGCAGGAGATCCATGATCTCGCGGCCGGTCTAGTAGTCCAGGTTGCCGGTGGGTTCGTCGGCGAGAACCAGTACCGGACGGTGAATGAGCGCCCGCGCGATGGCTACACGCTGCTGCTCACCCCCGGACAACCTGTCTGGCGCCGAAGTACCCCGTCCACTCAGTCCAACGCGGGCCAGCATCTCGTTGGCCTGGTTCGTGGCTTCCTGAAGCGTTTCGCCGCCCAACACAAGGGGCAGCGCCACGTTCTCCGCGGCCGTCAGGGTGGGGATCAGGTTGAATGACTGAAAGACGAACCCCATCCGGCGGGCCCGCAGATCCGTTCGCTGGTCATCGGTCAGGGTATGCAGCGCCTTGCCCTCCACGAGGACTGTGCCCTGGTCTGCCACGTCCAGCCCACCGATAACGTTGAGTAGCGTACTCTTCCCGGCACCACTCCGACCGAGCAGCGCGACGAATTCTCCTACCTGCATGGAAAGACTCGTCCCCCGCAGGACTGGTCGCGTCTCTCCCGCCTCGCGGTAGTGCTTGTGGACCTCTTGGAGTTCCAGAACCGGTGTCTTCATCCGGTTACCACGCGGAGCGGGGCCGCCAGTTCGTCCTCCGAACCGTTCTCACCTCCGCTTCACCCGTGGTACCCCCGCCGGGCGATTGCCCAGTGGCAAGTCGGCCGGCTGATGTCCAGGTCCGGGCGCCGCTCGAACAAGCCCGGATTGGGAATCACACGGCACCGTATGCAAGCATGGCGTTGGCCACCTTGACGAATCCGCCGACGTTAGCCCCCTGGGCGTAGTCGACATAGTCGTCCGAAATCCGGCCGTATTCCACACAGGTCTCGTGGATGGTCCCCATGATTTCCTTCAGCTTCGTATCAACCTCTTCCCGGGTCCACTGAAGCCGCATGGAATTCTGTGTCATCTCCAGGCCTGATATCGCCACGCCTCCTGCGTTGGCGGCCTTTCCGGGTCCGAACAGAATTTCGGCATCCTCGAACAGCTTGGTAGCCTCATAGGTGCTCGGCATGTTCGCTCCCTCGGAGACCAGGTAGCACCCGTTCTTCAGCAGCTCGCGTGCATCGTCCTCGTCCAGCTCGTTCTGGGTCGCGGAGGGGAACGCCAGGTCGCCCGCCACCGCCCAGGGCTTTTTCCCGGCGTGATACTCGAGGCCGAACTCGTCTGCGAATTCCTTGATGCGCCCCCGCCGGTTGTTCTTGAGGTCCATGACCCAGGCGAGCTTCTCGCTGTCGAGCCCGTCCGGGTCAACCACTACACCACCGGAGTCCGAGAGCGTGAGCACCTTTCCGCCCATCTCGATAATCTTCTCGGCCGTGTACTGGGCGACGTTTCCCGACCCCGACACCAGGCACCGCTTGCCTTCGATCTCATCCCCGCGAGTCTTGAGCATCTCAGCCGCGAAATAGACGCTGCCGTATCCCGTGGCCTCGGGTCGAATGAGACTTCCCCCGTAGGCGATGCCCTTCCCGGTCATGGTGCCGGTAAACTCGTTGCGCAACCGACGGTACTGCCCGAAGAGATACCCGATTTCCCGGGCGCCGACGCCGATGTCACCAGCGGGGACGTCGACGTTCTTTCCGATGTGCCGAAACAGTTCGGACATGAAGGACTGGCAGAAGCGCATCACTTCATTGTCGCTCTTCCCTTTCGGATCAAAGTCGCTGCCGCCTTTTCCACCGCCCATCGGGAGCGTCGTGAGGCTGTTCTTCAAGATCTGCTCGAAGGCCAGGAACTTGAGGATTCCCAGGTTGACGGAAGGATGGAATCGAAGTCCTCCCTTGTAGGGCCCGATGGCTCCGCAGAACTGGATTCGGTACCCGCGATTCACCTGGATCTGCCCGCTATCGTCGACCCAGGTGACACGAAACATTACCACCCGGTCCGGCTCGGTCAGCCGCTCCAGAATGCGGGCTTTGGCGAACTCCGGGTTCTTCCGGAGGAACGGCCAGATTTTTTCGGAGACCTCGCGGACCGCCTGGAAAAATTCAGGTTCGCCGGGATTGCGGCGCTGCACGCCGTCCAGGAATGATTCGAGTCGGTCCTGTTTGAGTTCCATGAGTACATACTGGAGGGAGTAAAAAACATGGCCCGCGCTGGAAGCGCTTCCAAGCAGGCCAAGAACGGTACACAGAAACGGGGCATCGGCGCAACCTCAGGTCTGGGCAGATCGACCGGAGAGCAGGTAGAGCACGGCCATTCGAACGGCCACGCCATTGGTGACCTGGTTCAGGATGATGGCTCGCTCGTGATCAACCACGTCGCTGGCAAGTTCAACCCCGCGGTTAACCGGACCCGGATGCATCACAAGCAGGTCGGGGTGCCGGTCGAGATGTTCTCGCGTGATACCGAACTTGGTGTGGTACTCACGTGTGCTGGGAAACAGCTGTCTTCCCTGGCGCTCCAACTGGATGCGAAGGGCCATCGCCACGTCGCAGCCCTCCAGGGCCTCATCCAGACGGTGGGTCACGCGAAGCCCGCCCGGCACGAGTTGATCAATGCCCGGGGGAATGAGCGTGGGCGGTCCGCAAAGCGTGATTTCGGCACCGAGCGCGGCGAGCGCAAAGATGTTCGAACGCGCCACCCGCGAGAACATGATATCTCCCAGAATGCTGACCTTCAGGCCTTTCAGGTCCGGATGGTATTCGGTGATGGTCAGCGTATCCAGCAGCGCCTGCGTCGGGTGCTCATGCGCGCCGTCACCGGCATTGATGACCGTGGCGTCCACACAGCGGGTCAGGAACTGAGGTGCGCCGGGCGACCGGTGCCGGATTACGACCATGTCAATCTTCATGGCCTCGATGTTCTGCGCCGTGTCCTTGAGCGTTTCCCCCTTCGAGACGGATGAACCGGAGGACGCGAAGTTCACCGTGTCGGCGCTGAGCCGTTTCTCGGCCAGTTCAAAGGAAATCCGGGTTCGGGTGGACGGCTCGAAGAACAGATTCACTACGGTGACCCCGCGAAGTGAGGGCACCTGTCGGATGGGTCGATCGAGCACTTCCCGGAACCGTCGGGCCGTCGCGTGGACGGTCAGAATCTCATCCGCAGACCACGTCTCCAGCCCCAGTAGATGTCGATGGCGGATTCCGTGGTTTTCGTCGCTCATGGGCGTCCTCCTGCCTCAGGATTGGTGACCAGCCACACGCCGTCCCTGTCATCGCACTCGGTCAGACGGACCCGAACTTCCTCGCCGGGAAGCGTCGGCACCTGCCGGCCCACGATGTCCGCCCGAATGGGCAGTTCGCGAAGGCCCCGGTCCACAATGGCCACGAAGTGCACGGCGGCCGGCCGGCCGATATCCATCAGGGCATCGAGGGCCGCGCGGACGGTCCTACCCGTATAGAGCACATCATCCACCAGAAAGACCTGCCGCTCGGTGAGATCAAAGGGAATGCGCGTCTCTCGGATCTGAGGCTGCTTGAGCCTGAGCCGGAAGTCGTCCCGGTACATGGTGGCGTCCAGGATTCCGAGGGGCAGGGTGACCCCTTCCATTTGCTCTATGCGTGCGCGGAGGCGCCGCGCCAGATGAACGCCGCGGGACTGCATACCGATGAGCGCCATGGTATCTGTCGGGGAGGTGTCCGGCTGGGCATGCTCCACGATCTGCTGCGCCATGCGATCAAGCATTCGTCCAAGGTCCCGTTCGTCCAGGAGCTGGGCTTTGACAACATCATTCGGCTGCATGAGGAAAAGGTAAGGCAAAGCGGGTAGCCGGAGGGCCTCGGGAGGCACGGTAAAGGCGTTGAACTTCCCGCGAACGCACCTCCAAAGCAGGTCCTTTGCCCGGTTTTGGCGGCAGACACTCACCTCCCAACAGCTGTCGCTCCCGCCGTTGAATTCAGGGGGTCCCAGCCGCGGAACAGTCGGTCTGCGGAAGGCTTCCACTTCCACCCGGTCGCGAAGCCTTCCGGGACGCCGCCCCACCCATAGCAGCGCTGTCCATGTCTGAAAACCAGGCGGTCCTCAAGTATCTGGACCCGACCGTCGTCTCCCAGCTTCGCAACATGGAGATGCGCGCGCGACTCATCGTCGAGGGGTTCATCACCGGCCTGCACAAGAGCCCTTATCACGGCTTCTCCGTGGAGTTTGCCGAGCACCGCCCGTACAACCCGGGGGATGAACTTCGACACGTGGACTGGAAGGTGTACGCCAAGACGGACCGCCACTACGTCAAGCAGTACGAGGAAGAGACCAACCTGCGGCACTACGTGGTCCTGGACACCTCGCTGTCCATGCAGTACAAGGGCGCGGCCAAAATCAGCAAGCTGGAATACGGGACCTATCTGGCCTCGGCCCTGCATTACCTGATGGTGCGCCAGAAGGATGCCACGGGGCTTATCGGGTTTGATGATCGGGTGCACACACTGCGCCCCCCCAGGTCCACTCAGGGCTACCTGCGCCAGCTGCTCACCACGCTGGAGCAGTTCTCCCGCATGAATTCCGATGAACGAAAGACCGGAGCCGCGTCGGTCCTCAATGAGGTGGCGGAACGCATCGCCCGGCGTTCGCTGGTTGTGGTCATTACGGATCTCTTCGAGAACGTCGGAGAGCACGAGGACCTGATGAAAGCCCTTCGGCACCTTCGCTACCGGGGGCACGAGGTCCTTGTATTCCATGTGCTGGACTCGGAGACAGAGCGTTCATTCAGCTTCCCGGACGTCCCGATGCTGTTCCGGGACATGGAGACCGGCGAAGAACTCACCCTGCAACCGGCGCAGGTCAAGGAGAACTACCGGGCCGCGGTCCAGGCGTTTTCCGAGCGATTCCGTAATCGCTGCCGGGAAAGAAACATCGATTTCGTCGAACTCGACACCGCACAACCCTACAACAAGGCGCTGCTGGCCTACCTGAACAAGCGGGGCCGCTTGGCCTGATTCTACAATTCAATGCGTGCACTCTTACTGATATTCTCTGCGCTGCTGGTGATGCCGGCACAGGCCCAGGACAGGGCCCCCATGGCTGAGCCTGCAAAGACACCCTCCGCCGACCAGGCTCCTGATCTGGTGAGGACGTACCAGGATAGCATCACTCCCAATGACCTCGCCGCCCACCTCTACTACATAGCCTCGGACGATTTCGAGGGACGCGAGACCTCGACGCGCGGCCAGAAAATGGCGGCCGCCTACCTGGCCAGTCAGTATCGCCGGATGGGCCTCGCGCCGGCCGGCACCGCGGCCACCGAGGATGCCAGGTCCCCATCGGCCTACCTCCAACCGTTCCCGCTCTACGGCACCCGCCAGACGGGAAGTACAGTCTCCGTAAAGGATGGGCCTTCCAGCACCTTCTCCGCGGCCGACCGGGACGGGCACTCCGTGCTGGTGTTCGGCAATGCTCCCGAGACTACGGCCGACGTAGTGTTCGGCGGCTACGGCATCGCTGATTCGGGACTCGGATACGACGACTACGCGGCGATGTCGGAGGCCGGGATTGAATATCAGACCTCCTGGCTGATGATTCTTGCGGACGAACCGCTTGCGGATGCCGAGACCAGCCTCCTGGATACGGAAGACGGTGGCCCCTCCCGCTGGTCGGGCGGCGTGAACACCAAGCTGAGACACCTCTTCCAGACCGGCCTGCCTGCGGGCGTCCTCCTGGTGGGTGATTCCTCACCACTGGCCGAACGCTCCGTGGCCGAGTTGGCAGACGCCGAGGCGGCTGGCCTCGGCGGAGTCGGATCGCTGTCCCTGGATCCCCCATCGGGTGAGGGACGCTCCACGCCACCGATGCTTGTCATCTCCACCGAGCTGGCCAATGCCATCCTGGCACCCTCGGGTCGGACGGTGGCCCAGGTGCAGGCCGAAATCGCCGAAGGATTGAAGCCGGTGGTCTTCGAGGTGGAGGGCGCCGAGGTATCCGCCACGGTTGAACGGGAGGCATACGAGACCACGTCGGAGAACGTCATCGCGTTCATCGAGGGTTCAGACCCCAATCTCAAGGACGAAGTAGTCGTGGTGTCATCGCACTATGACCATGTGGGCATGACGGGCAATCCTCCCGGGGAGGATCAGGTCTACAATGGGGCCGACGATGACGGCTCCGGCACGGTGGCCGTACTGGAGATTGCCGAGGCGTTTTCGCGGGCCCGCGAGGCCGGCCATGGACCCCGTCGCTCCATTGCTTTCCTGAACGTGTCCGGAGAAGAGAAGGGCCTGCTGGGATCGCGGTACTATACCGATACCGAGCCCGTCTTCGCACTGGAAAACACGGTGGCAAACCTGAACATCGACATGATCGGCCGCGTGGACCCGACCCATCCGGGCGACTCCGATGACTATGTCTATATCATCGGTTCCAACCTGATCTCCCAGGAACTCCACGACACGAATGTCCGGATGAACACCCTGCTGGGTACCAATCTGGACCTGAACGAGCGGTTCAACTCCATAGATGACCCCAACCGGTTCTACCGGCGTTCGGACCACTGGAACTTCGGGAAGCATGAGATCCCGTTCATCTTCTTCTTCACCGGCACCCATGAGGACTACCACGGAGCCGATGATGAGCCAGACAAGATCGAGTACGAGCGACTTGCCAGGATCAGCCAGTTGATATTCGGCACGGCCTGGCAGCTGGCCAATCAGGATGATCGGCCGGCCGTGTCCGGAGCTGGCTTCAACTAGGCCCATGCGGGAGCGTATCAGCCAACTGGCCTCCCGGTATCTGGAGGACACTGTACGTGTCCGCAGGGACCTGCATCGGCACCCGGAGCTGGCTTTCGAGGAGGTCAGAACCGGACGTGTGATCGCCGAGCATCTGACGGAGTGGGGCATTCCCTTCCGCCAGGGCGTGGCCCGCACCGGGATCGTCGGCTTCATCGAGGGCGCCGAGCCCGGGCCGACCCGGATGCTCCGGGCTGACATGGACGCGCTGCCCATTCTCGAGGAGAATGACTTCGACTTCCGGTCCACCACGGACGGCAAGATGCACGCCTGCGGGCACGACGCGCACACAGCCACCCTGTTGACCGCGGCGCGGATTCTGAACGAGTGCCGTGACCAACTGAAAGGCAACGTGCGCCTGATCTTTCAGCCCTCCGAGGAGCGGGTGCCAGGCGGCGCCAAGCCCATGATTGAGGAGGGGTGTCTGGACGGGATGGAAGGCCGGCCCAGTGTGGATCAGGTCTTCGGCCAGCACGTCCGGCCTGACCTTCCCTGCGGCACTATCGGTGTCCGCGGCGGCGAGTTCATGGCGTCCTCCGACGAAGTGACCATCCGGATTCACGGACAGGGTGGACACGCCGCCGAACCCCACCTGTTGAGCAGCGATCCGGTCCTTGTGGCCGCGCAGGTCATTGTCTCGCTCCAGTCGGTTATCTCCCGAAACCGGAAGCCGGACATGCCGTCCGTCCTGTCGATTTGCAAGGTGGTGGCGGGCGATGCGCCAAACGTCATTCCTGATTCCGTGCTTCTCGTGGGCACATTCCGCGCCATGGAGGAGGCGTGGCGTGATCGGGCCCACCTCCTGATGGAACGCGTGGCCACCGGCACGGCTGAGGCCTACGGCGCGCGCGCCGAGGTAGAGATCCTCAAGGGGTACCCACCGCTCGTGAATGATATCGCGGCCTCCGCGCAGGTCCGGGAGGCGGCCGCGGAATACGTGGGTGCGGATCGCGTGGTGGATCTGGACCGCTGGTACGTGGCTGAGGATTTTGCATACTACC
>JABDJZ010000434.1 GCA_013003255.1 Rhodothermales bacterium | reverse complement strand
CAACCGGGAAACGTGGCCCGGGGCGTTCGAGGCAGCCGAGAACGCCTATGCCCGACTGGTTCAGGTGATCGCCAATTCGGAGCCCGTCGACATCAGTGACCTCTCCGAGGATCACCGGACTCGGGTTCTTGCCCTGGTCGGCCCCACACGCTATCCAATCCGGACACACCTGATCCCGACCAACGATGCCTGGTGTCGTGATCATGGCGCTGTGTTGGTGCACGAGGCCGAGGGCGGGCTGGCGGCAGTCGACTTTCGCTACAACGCCTGGGGCGGCAAGTACCCACCTTTCGATCTGGACGCCGTGGTGGCGAGCCAGATGGCGAAACTCCTCGGGGCCCGACGGATCCAGTCGAACCTCACGCTGGAGGGCGGCGCGATTGACGTCAACGGAGAGGGCATCCTGCTGACCACCGCATCCTGCGTCCTCAACCCCAATCGTAATCCTGGCCTTACGGCTTCGGAGGCAGAGCGTCAACTGGGTGCCCTGCTGGGTGTGGATCGCGTCATCTGGGTAGAGGGCGAACTGGAGGGCGATGACACCGACGGTCACGTAGATAACCTGGCTCGGTTCGTCGGTCCGCGCGATGTGGTGATGAGCGTGCCAGGTCCATCGGGCGGGGACGCCTCCCTGGCTGCTGGCTTCGAGCGGCTGAGAACCGACGGGGAACGCCACGATCTGCGGGTACACGCCCTCCCGCTACCGCCGAGACAGTTCTCCCCGCCGGAGTCGGGCGAGCATGTCCCACTGCCGGCGTCCTACGCGAACTTCTACATCACCAACCACTCCGTGCTGGTCCCTGGCTATGACACGGATGCCGATGCAAGGGCGGTGGACGTCCTGACTCCCTTCTTCCCGGACCGGCAGGTGGAGGTGGTGGACTGCCGGGCCATCGCCTGGGGCCTCGGTGCGGTCCACTGTCTCACGCAACAGGTGCCTGCCTGAGGCGCATTTGCCGTCACCGGCGACAAGCGGCTTCTGGGCTCGACAAGCGGTAGACGGAAGTGTGGCTCGAGATCCGATACTTGGTCAAACAAGTATATCTCGAACAGCATGTCTCGTTTTCCCCTACTCGCGGCCTTTGTCTTGCTTGCCGCAACGCCCGCTTCAGCACTCGATGTGGCTGTCACAATCGGCACTATCGAGGGCAAGGTCATTGGAGCCGACACGGGCTCACCACTCGCCACGGCTACTGTAGCCATTTGGGCCCTGCCGGACTCAACCCTGATCACTGGAGCCATCGCGGACGTGTCAGGGGAGTTCGAGATCTCACCACTGGATCCAGGGATGTACTACCTGGAAGCGTCTTTCGTTGGGTACGCGCCATTTCGGTCGGAGCCCTTCCGCATTTCGCCATCCAACCGGCGGATCGCGCTGGATCAGATCCAACTGAATCCCGATGCCGCCGAACTTGAGGGGGTTGAGGTGACTGCCGAGCGGGCTGCGGTGGCGTTCGAGATCGATCGGACCGTCTACAACACCAGGGATCAGATTACGGCAAGCGGCGGAAATGCCACCGACCTGCTGCAGAACATCCCATCGGTGGAAGTCGACATCGACGGCAACATTTCCCTTCGTGGCAACCAGAATGTCGGCATCCTGATTAACGGACGCCCGGCTCCGGCCCGCGGAGACGCGCTGACCAGCTTCCTGCAGCAGTTGTCCGCAGAAATGATTGAGCGCATTGAGGTCATTCCGAATCCCTCGGCCAAGTTCGATCCCGAAGGCATGGCCGGCATGCTCAACATCGTGCTGAAGGAGGGTTCGGAGTTGGGCACCAGTGGTGGCATCACTCTGGGCGGTGGATCTACCGGCGAGTACAACGCCTCCGGCAATCTCAACCTGCAGAAGGGTAAGCTGACGGTCTTCTCCAACTATGGCTTCCGCTCCTCAGATCGGAATTCGAGTGGGTACACGTTCCGGGAGAACCGTTTCCTCGACCCGCTTACGCTGCTGGAGCAGGATTCATTCGGGCTCAGGGAATCACGATCCCACGTGGCCAACGTGAATGCGGATTATGCGCTGGACAAGCGCCGGACGTTCTCGACGTCCGCGTTGTTCAGCACGCGGACGGGAAGCAGCAACAATGCCAACCAGTATCTGGAGTTGGACGACCCACTGAGTCCCACAAGTCGCTATGACCGGTTGACGTTCGGAGACGGCTCCGGAATGAACATGGACTTCTCGTCCAGCTTCCGGCGTGTCGTGGAGGCCAACCAGAATGAGCTCACCGCTGAGCTCCGGTTCAATCGGTCCACCAACGATGACCTTGACGCCTTCGAGGAGCAGGCGCTTTCCCTGACCGATGGAAGTACTATGGATATCCGCGAGCGGTCACGCGAGACGCTCGACATCGTGGAATCCGAGTTGATCGGTCAGTTCGATATGATTCGTCCCGTAGGCGTGCTGAAGCTCGAGACCGGGTATCGCGGCACGCTCTCGGGCATGGACAATACGCTCTTCTCCGAGAGCGAGAACACGGCCGGGCAACTGGTTCCGGACGTCCGCCGCAACAACACCTTTGACTACCAGGAGCAGGTCCACGCAGCCTACGGGCTGGTAAGCGGGTCAGTGGGCGTACTGGATGTGCAGGCCGGCCTTCGCGCGGAGCAGGTGCTGACCCGGTTTGACCTGACCACGACGGGAGAGGCGTTCGACAATGACTACCGCTCGCTCTTTCCGAGCGGCATCATCTCATGGAAGCCGTCCCCGATGCGCCAGGTGAAGGTGTCCTACAGCAAGCGGGTGAACCGTCCGCGGACCCGCCAGCTCAATCCGTTTACGACCTTCTCCGACCCCCAGAACCTGTTCGTGGGCAATCCCTTTCTGAAGCCGCAGTACACTCACGCGTTTGAACTCGGGCTGCAGCAGTTCTCGCGCAAGGGGTCACTCAGTCTCACACCCTACTTCCGCAGGACGGTGGACGAGATGGAGCGCTTCAAGACGGTCAGTACCGACGGTACTTCGACGACCACCTGGCGCAACTTTGACCAGAGCGATTCCTACGGGGCCGAGGTAGTCGGCAGCATCCGGTTCGGCCGCAAGTTCAGCGGCTTCGCGTCCTTCAACGCATACCGTGTGGTAACCGATGCCTCCAGCATAGGGGATGACCTGACCTCCTCCGATCTGAGCTGGTCCACCCGAGCCAATCTCTCCTGGAATGTTCGCGACGGACTGGACATGCAGGCGTTCTGGTTCTACCGGGCACCCCGGGACGTGGCGCAGGGCCGCATCGCGTCCTTCCAGGTAGCCAACTTCTCTGTGCGGCAGAAACTGCTCAAGGACAAAGCATCGCTGAGCCTCCGAGTCAGCGACCCATTGAACCAGATGGGCTTCAGTTTCGAACTGGATTCCCCGACGTTCTATCAGCTGGGAGAGCGCAACTGGGAGTCCAGGCGGGCGACCCTCACGTTCACCTACAACTTCGGGCAGGCCCCCAAGCAACAGCAGCGGCGCCGGACTGGCAGTGGCGAGGACATGGGCGGAGACATGGGCATCAACTAAGTCTCCCGCGAGAACTTCGTAAGGCCTGTCGCCCTTGGTGGTGGCAGGCCTTACTAGTGACCGGTCGTGAACATAAATGTTCAACAATACTGTTGAACTACTTGGTTGGCATGGCTATCATCCATGCCATGGAAGGAACCCGAACCCAGGATCAGGCCACTGAGGACCGCATTTTTGATGCGGCGAACGCTGTCTTCCTCGAGGCTGGCTTCGACGGTGCCCGAATGAAGGAGATTGCCCGGAGGGCCGGCATCAACCACTCGATGCTGCACTACTACTTCCGGACCAAGGGGCAGTTGTTTGATGATGTCTTCCGTCGGACGGCGAAGGAATTCATGCCGCCTATCCTGGAAACGCTGCGCGCCGACGATGACCTGCTGTCCAAGACGGATGCATTCATAGTCCGCTACCACGAGACCCTTCGCAGGAATCCCCACATGCCGGCGTTCATGATGCAGGAACTCCGGCGGAACCCACAGGCGCTCGGAGAACTGGCTGGCTCCATGCTGGGCGAGGTGGTCGGCATCCTCCAGGTGGATATCGCAAAGGCTGTTGCGGCCGGCCGCATCCGTCCGATCTCGGCCGAGGATCTCATCGCCAACTTGCTGGGCCTCTGTGTCTACCCATTCCTGGCGAGGCCCATGCTGGAGGCGGTTTTCGAGGCAGAGACGCCTGCCTACGATCAATTCCTGGACAACCGCCCCGAGACTGTACAGCGATTCATGAGACACGCACTGGCACCATGATGTATGCACTGCTGTTGGCACTCGTCATTCAGGCCGCGCCCGACACGTTGACGTTGCAGGCTGCGTACGACGCTGCCAGCGCCAACCACCCGCGACTGGAAGAGGCGTCTCAAATGACCGCTGTCGGCGCAAGGAGTGCCGAAGCCGTGCGTGCGGGACTGAAGCCAAGGATCGCCTTTTCCGGGCAAGCGGTGTATCACTCGGACGTAGCCGAAATCAACCTGCCCGTGCCGGGCGCTTCCCTGCCGTCCGTTCCACACGCCCAGTATCGGGCCGGGGTCGGTGCCGAGTACGTACTGCTGGGGCGCGGTACCGTGGCACGTCAGGCCGAACTGCTGGGTCTGGAGGCATCCGTCTCGGCGGAGGAGGCGGCAGTGGGGCTGTGGCAGGTGCGGCACCAGGTTGAGGCTGCCTTCTTCGGCGTCGCCAAGGCGGACGCCCAACTGGAGGCACTCAGGCTGATGGAAGAGGAAGTCCAGGACCGCATTGATCAACTTGAGGCATCAGTCGCGCGCGGACTTGTCACCAGGTCTACTCTGGCCTCGCTGGCAGCGGAGCATCTGAGGCTGGGACAGCAGCAGGCCCTCGCGGAGGCAGCCCGCACCGGCGCCATTCGATCTCTGTCCATTCTTACGGGTCAGCGTTTCATTGCAGACGCACTGGTCATTGATACGGAATCGCCCGACCGCCCGACCGGAAGTCGGCCGGAATACACGGTCTTCGATGCCCAGCGATCGCTGCTGGATCACCGTAAGGAGATGACCGCCGAGGCCACTCGCCCGAGACTCAACCTGTTCAGCGAGGCCGCGGTCGGCCGCCCACCGGGGTTGAACCTGTTCGGGGATCAGATAGAGCCCTTCTTCTCCGCCGGCGTGCGACTGGCCTGGCCGGCGCTGGATTGGGGGGCGGCTGCGCGTCAGCGGGAGGCCATCGACCTCCAGGAAGCCGTTCTGGAGAGCCGAAAAGACGAGTTTACCCGTGCCCTCGACCTGCAGACAGCCGGCCTTGAGACACAGCTATCAGCGCTGCGGGCAGTGATCGCGGAGGACGAGAAGATCATCGCACTCCAGGAGTCCATCGCGGAGGACGCCGCGCGCAGGCTGGAGGCAGGGACGGCCACGGCTATCGACTATCTGGCCGAGGCCAGGGCAGCCTCCCAGGCGCGACTGGACCAACACCTCCACAGGATCCAGCTCGCTGAGCTTCAGGCACGGATCATGACCATTCGAGGAGAAGCGGAATGAAAGCACTACACCATCTGATTCTGGCAGTGCTGCTCGCCGGGTGTGGCGCGGACGCAGAGTTGGCCGACGCCTATGGCAATTTTGAGTCCACCGAGGTTACCGTCGCGTCCGAGATCGCCGGTCGACTGGTGCGTTTCGACGTAGCTGAGGGCTCGCAGCTGGAACCGGGTGTCCCGGTGGCACAGGTGGACACCACGCAATTGGGGCTCAAGCGGGCTGAACTGGAGGCACGTCGCCAGGCTGTTCGCTCCCGGTACCCCGGCATCGCGGCGCAGGAGGCCGTGCTGAAAACCCAGCGGTCCGTGGCCGAGCGCGAGCTGACACGCTTCGAGGGGCTGGTGGCCGACGGGGCAGCCACCGAGAAGACGCTGGACGATGTACGCGGACAGCTGCAGGTACTCGATGCACAGATCGACGCGGTGCGGTCAGCCAACCCGACCGTCTTTGCGGAACTGGGCGTACTGCATACGCAACTGGCCGCGCTGGAGGACCAGATTCGGCGGGCATCGATTACCAATCCGGTGCGCGGCGTGGTGCTCACCACGTTCGTCCAGGAGTCCGAGCTGACCTCGCCGGGTCGCCCCCTGTATCGTATTGCACCGCTGGACACGCTTGAGCTTCGCGCCTTCATCTCGGGAGACCAGCTGGCGGCGTTCCGTCTGGGCCAACAGGTAGACGTGACCTTTGATGCGGGCGCCGGCGAGCTGGAGACGCTCCCCGGACGCGTGTCCTGGATTGCGTCCCAGGCCGAGTTCACACCGAAGCTAATCCAGACCCGTGAGGAGCGGGTCAGCCTGGTGTACGCCATCAAGGTCAGAGTGTCCAACGCGGATGGGAGGCTGAAAATCGGCATGCCGGGCGAAGTCCGTCTGCCAGGAGTAAGTCCGTGAGCAAGGTCATCCTGACGGGCCTCGGCAAGCGCTTCGGGGCCGTCGAGGCGCTGCAGCCAACCTCATTCTCGGTCGGCGTCGGTGAACTCTTCGGCCTGATCGGTCCGGACGGAGCGGGCAAGACCACGCTCTTCCGAATGCTCGCCACGCTGCTTCTCCCCACGGAGGGTAGGGCCATTGTGGACGGGCTGGATGTGGTTGATGACTACCGGGCCCTGCGGTCACGCCTGGGCTACATGCCCGGACGGTTCGCCCTGTATCAGGACCTCACGGTGGCGGAAAACCTGCAGTTCTTCGCTTCCGTGTTCGGGACCCGCATTGACGCGAATCGCGCCATGATCCGCGATATCTATAGCCAGCTAGAACCCTTCCAGGACCGAAGGGCAGGAGCGCTATCGGGCGGGATGAAACAGAAGCTGGCGCTCTCCTGCGCGCTGATCCATCGGCCGACGATCCTTCTCCTGGACGAACCCACCACCGGGGTTGATGCCGTATCGCGGCAGGAATTCTGGGACGTGCTGACCGGCCTTCGCGAGTCCGGTCTCACCGTGCTGGTGTCCACACCCTACATGGATGAGGCGGCACGGTGTGATCGCGTAGCGCTGATTCAGGATGGTCAGATTCTGGAAATCGATACGCCTGGAGGCATCGAGGCGTCGTTTCCGAGGCCGCTCCTGGCGGTCAAGACCGGCGATCGACTGCGGACGCGTCGCGCTCTTGAGGCCTTCAAGTGGGCGCATTCGGTCTATCCCTTCGGCGAGGAGTTCCATTTCGCTGACGCCCGCGACCACACATCGGAAGACGAAATCAGACAGTGGCTGGAGGACGCAGGCATCCAGGGGGCCGAAGTGTCGCGCATAGCGGCCGGGATTGAGGATGTGTTCATGGATCGCATGCAATCGATGGGTGCCGCGTGATTGAAGCGGCCGCCATACCTGGATCCGCCGACCTCGGAGGGACGGCCCAAGAGGCAATCCGCTGCCGCGACCTCACCCGGAAGTTCGGCGACTTCACGGCCGTGGATGCTATTTC
>JABDJZ010000404.1 GCA_013003255.1 Rhodothermales bacterium | reverse complement strand
CGTAGTGCCAATCCAAAGTACCAATTCAGCTACCCCTCCGTTAACGAATTCGCACAAGTGATATGTTTACAGGCACTTGTGGTATCTTTCATACCAAGCGAAGTCGAATAATTGGATTTTCGAACGTTTTCTTTGCTGGAGACTCCCTTCTCGGTTCGGTTTTTGAAGACGCGGAGGCACCCCACCACCCCTGTCAATGCTAGCTTCCATTCTGGTCACCAGCCTGCTGGTGACCTCGCTTACTGCGAATACCACATACGTCGACCCCGGCAAGTCCATGACCCAAATGGTTATGGACCGCTGGACTGCGGACGACGGACTCCCGCAGAATTCAGTAGTCACCATCATCCAGACCTCGGACGGTTACCTCTGGTTGGGTACCGACGAAGGACTGGTTCGCTTCAACGGACTGGACTTCACCGTCTTCGATCGTGATGATCGCCTGGGGCGGGTCCAAATCGTCGCGCTCGAGGAAGACCATCAGGGCAGACTCTGGGTCGGCACACTTGATGGCGTAGTCACGGTCCACGAGGGCGAAGTCGCTCAGGTTGTCGGCATCCCGTCCGACGCTCGCGTGGAGGCCCTGCTCGCCGATGGCGACGATGGCATCTACGTCGGGACCTGGGAGGCCGGCGTGTTCCACTGCCGGGAGAACGCCTGTCAGCCCCTGGCCGTGGGCGACGCCAGTGGACTTGGACGCGTTCAGTCCATCGCCCAGGCCAACGGAATCATATGGGTCGGTTCGGACTCCGGCGTGTTTAGGGTCGACCAGGGAATTCTCCGTCCGCTGCCCAATGGCCGGGGCCTCGGTGTGTCAACCATGATCTCGCCGGATGGCCTTGCGCTTGTCGTAGCTACCCGGGAGGGCGTGATCCTGACGGTATCCCCGGAGGGCGTGCTTGCCGGCCCGGATGCACAGCGTGCGTGGCCAACGGAGCGGGTCTGGGCAATGATGGCCGATGACGAGGGCGCACTCTGGTTTGGGATGGAGAACCAGACGCTGCTCCGCCAGGTGGATGGCAGATTGGACAGATTTGGAGCCGATGAGGGCCTGCCGGGCGCACGGGTGCTGGCCACCTATGAAGATCGAGAAGGGAGTGTCTGGGTTGGTATGGAGGGTGGTGGACTGGTCCGGTTTCGAAACGGAGCAATCACCATCGTTGATGAAACGGCCGGGCTGAGTACCGGCTATGTGACCACGCTGTTCGAGCGTCCCGATACCCGGACCATGCTGGCGGGTACCTATGGGGGCGGAGTTCACGAGATCGAAGAGTCCTCACTCCGGGCAACCCCCATCATGTCCGCCCTGCCGAGCCCTAACGTCACCGGCGTAATGGGATCTCCGGATGGACGAGTCTGGGTGGCCACAATCGACGAGGGCATTTTTGAGGTCCTCGATGGCCGAATTCGGCGGATCCGGGGACTGCCATCCAACTCCGTCTATGCCCTTCGGCTCGATTCGGAGGGTACGCTCTGGGCTGGCACGGATGCCGGCCTGGCCCGCATCACGAAGGACGTAGATCGCGTCTACTCCACGGTCGACGGTCTGGGGTCCGACTCAATCGTCGATGTCGATGCCACGGAGGCTGGCGTCCTATGGGTCGCCACGTATGGCGGTGGCCTCACCAGGCTGACGGCAGACGGCAATGCGACCACCTACACCCAGGAGAACGGACTTGGGAGTGACCTGGTGAGTGCGCTCTATCGGGACTCCGAAGGCACGCTCTGGATTGGGACGCTGGGCGGCGGTCTGTCATTTTTCACGAATGGGACGATGCACACCGCTTCGGTGAGCCACGGACTGTTTGATCGGGATGTCTTCCAGATTCTGGAGGATGACCTGGGATTTCTCTGGATGGGATCAAACAGGGGTATCTCCCGCATCAGAAAACAGCACGCCCTTGATCTGGCGGCCGGTCTCCGGGATGGCATCCCGCATGATTCCTTTGGAACAGATGACGGCCTCAAGTCCCCTGAGATCAACGGGGGCGCACAGCCCTCCGGATGGAAAAGTTCGGATGGTCGGCTTTGGTTTCCAACCGTCGCGGGTGTTGCCGTCCTGGATCCTGGCGACCTGAGGCGAAACCCGGTCCCCCCTCCCGTGGTCGTGGAGCAGATCGAGGCCGATGGCGTGTCCATCCCGGTTCGGCCCATGGTCGAGTTGCCCCCGGGCACGCGTCGGATCGAATTCAAATTCGCGGCGCTCAGCCTGGTCGATGCCTCGGCCGTAACCTACCGATACCGTCTTCAGGGCCTGGAAGACCAGTGGTCCTCCCCACTGGCCGGCAATACCGCATCGTATACCTTCCTGGAGCCCGGCACGTACACCTTCAATGTGACCGCGACCAACAACGATGGGTACTGGAACGAGGCCGGGGCATCCATCCTGTTCGATCTCCGCCCCTATTTCTACCAGACGTCCTGGTTCTGGATGCTACTGGCATCCGTGGCATTCCTGGCCGGTGCGTGGATGATTCGGTCCCGGACGGGCCAACTGCAACGACAGCGGGAAGAATTGGAACGGATGGTGGAAGCCCGCACTCGTGATGTCCTGGCCGCCAAGGATCAGATCCAGGCGCAATCCGATGCGCTCCGGTCCTCGCTGCTGGAGAAGGACGTCCTGCTGCGGGAGGTACACCACCGCGTCAAGAACAACCTGCAGATGATCTCCAGCCTGCTCCAACTGCAGTCCAGACAGGTACCCGACCCTGAAACCAAATTGCTCTTCGACGAGTGCCGCAACCGGATCTACTCCTTCTCCATGGTCCACGAGCGGCTCTACCGGGCCAAGGACATCGCCCGCTTCGATTTCGTCGACTATCTCACGGGCCTCGCGGAGCAGTTGGTGCGGTCTACGGGCGGATCCGACATCGACATCGAATTGGATGTCCATGTCGAACCGGGTGAAATGGACGTTGACCGGGCCATCTCCTGCGGTCTCATCATGACCGAATTTGTTACCAATGCACTCCGACATGCGTTTTCCGGTCGAAGTGATGGCACCATTCGGGTAGAATTCGCGCGTAGAACGGGGATGGGAATCTTATCTGTAGAGGATGATGGTCTCGGCATGCCCGACCTGCCAAGCCCGGAGGAGGCCGATGGACTCGGTCTGCGACTGGTCTCGGCGCTGGTCTCCAGGCTTCGGGGTGAAATGACGGCGGAGCGCAAGCCCACCGGAGGCACTCTGTGCGAGGTCCGTTTTCCGATGACTGATGAGTTTGAAGTAATGTCGACCTCTCGAACTACCGCCACTGTATGAGTCTCAGGAATCGCGTATTGATTGCGGAAGACGAGGTCTTTACCGCCCTCGAGTTGCAGTTCCACCTGGAGCAACTCGGGTATCAGGTGGTCGACCTGGTCTCCTCGGGGCGCCAGGCCGTGGAACGTGCCCTGGAACTGAAGCCGGACCTCATGATGATGGACGTCCGGCTCGAGGGTGAGCTGGATGGAATCGATGCCTTCATGGAGATCCGTGAAAAGCATGATGTCCCCGTCATCTTTCTGACGGCCTTCGGCGACGAAGAGACCATTCGCAGGGCCAAGGACTCCGGTGCTTTTGGATACATCCTCAAGCCTTTCAAGGAGAGGGAACTGAGGGCCATGATTGAGGTGGCTCTCAACCGGCACGAACGGCTCCACGACCTGCAGAAGAGCCACGACGACCTTCAGGAGATCCTGGACGGACTCAGGCTGGGTACGGCCATGACTGACGGAGCTGGTCGAATTACGTTCATCAGTCGTGTGGCCAGCCGACTCCTCGGGACTACGGAGGAAAAAGCGCAGGGGCGGATGTGGTACGACATATTCCCCTTTGGCGCGTCCACTCTTGATGCCCTCCGGACCATCGCCGAGGAGCCCCGCAGCAAGCAGGCGGAGAAGATCACGACCACGGTCACTCACCGGAATGGCCGCTCCTTCTTCATGGAGGTTGAGGTCCAGGCAGATCCGCGAAACAGTCTGCGCCGGATTTTTGTGTTCTATGATGTGACCGAGGTCCATGACCTGCGGCGCCAGCTGAACCAGGACTCCCACTACCATGATCTGATTGGCGAAAGCGCCGGCATGCGGTCGGTGTTCTCGCAGATTCAGGCCGTGGCCGTACTTGACACCACGGTCCTGATCGAGGGGGAGACCGGAACCGGGAAAGAGCTGGTTGCCAGGGCCATCCACCGGGCGAGCAGCCGATCCGCCAAGCCATTCGTTGCCGTGAACTGTGCGGCACTGACCGAGTCACTGGCCGCCAGCCAGTTGTTCGGCCACAAGAAGGGAGCCTTTACCGGGGCCGTCAGCGACGAACGAGGGTTTTTCGGCGCAGCAGATGGCGGTACGCTGTTTCTCGATGAGATTGGCGACATTCCCCTGGACGTCCAGGTTAACCTGCTGCGAGTTCTGGAGGAGCGTACCGTGACGCGCGTCGGCGAGACGCGACCCCGCAAGGTGGATGTCCGGATCGTGTCTGCATCTCATCGCAGCCTTCCGCAGGAGGTGGAGGCAGGACGCTTTCGGGCTGACCTCCTCTACAGGATCCGTGTGGCTCGCGTTGACCTCCCGGCTCTACGGGAGCGCCGCGGAGACATTCCGATCCTGGTTCAGAGCTTCCTTTCCAAGTTTTGTACACGCATCGGGAAGGATGTCTCGGACATCAGTTCCTCAGCGATGCGCGCCATGATCGACTACGCATGGCCCGGCAACGTCCGCGAACTCCGCAACGCGGTGGAGTATGCCGTAATCCGTTGCAACAGTTCGGTTATCCAGCCTCCAGACCTCCCTCCGGAGGTCAGAAACGCAACGGAGTCTACACCCGACGTGGCCGGCTCGACGCGCAAGGAGCGCCTGCTGGCGGCCCTGAGCCATACCAACGGCAACCGGAAGGCGGCCGCCGAGCTTCTCGGGATCAGTCGAGCGACGCTGTACAGACGGCTGGCCGAGACCGGAATCGAGTAGATCTACGGATGGTAGTCGGTGCAACAGGTGTGTGCCGCGAGACAGCGGTGAGACACTGTTGAAACACTCAGGCGACAGATTCGGACCGATCTGACGCGAATCGCTACGAAAATCGTGGATAACCGTGTTTGGCACGGTGTTCGTAGATGGGTTTTCCACAACCCCGTGATTCCCACTACATCACCCCCCATCATGTTCAACGCGGCCCCCCACCCCGCGGATGACGGTTTTGTGGCGGTTCAGGAGACCTATTCCCGTACCGTCATATTCAGTCCGGGCTACTCCCCGGCAATGCCGCCCCGCCAGCGCGACCTGAAACCCAGAATTGTCTCTCAGGGTGTCGATCGGCACCCAAGCCCCAACAGATCCGCCGGTTCGCTTCAGCGCAATCCGGAGCGTCCGTCATCCGAGCAAGCAGGAATACCGCCTGTTGTTGCCGTGGTAGGAGCCAACGCCACCAGCCGCGAACACACCCTCGCCACGCGAGTGGCCGACTGCCTGGCCAACCGCGGACTCCGTGTAGCGGTGTCGCGCCTCACAGGCGGACGGCGAACCGTGTTTCGCGAATCCTGCAACTGGGTGTCCGCCGTGGACCTGGCCGACTACGGCTACGTCTCAACCCAGACCTGTGACCCGCGCGAACTGTCGCGACTATTCCGGGTCCAGATGGATGATCTGGCGGCCTCAACCCCCGACGTAGTGGTTGTCGAACTGTGTGGCACACTATGGCGACAGGATGTCCGAGCCATGGTCTCTCTGATCGGCCAGAGCTCGGGACCCCGTACCTCGATCATCTCGGCATCGGATCCGGGTGCCGCGGCGCTCGGCATTGAGATGGTCAACAACTCCGGACTCAATGTGGGCGCCATCTGGACGCCAAGGGCCGACTCCTCGTCCCTGCGCCGGGACCGCCGGATCCGCCGGTCCGGGGTGACGGTCTGCGGCCGCGGCGACACCGCCTGTGCGGCCCGCGCCCTGATGGATCAACTGAAAACCTGCTGGGTGCCGCTGGACAACGGCCTGTTTTATGACGGCACCAGCGTCACGAGCCCCCTGGCTGCATGAGCCCTCGGTACGACTGACTTCTTTCTGAAACTGCGTCCGGCGTTTCACCTCCTTCCGAAGCGGGCGCATCCGGGCAGCTAGTGGGTGGCTGGCCGGACATTTCCAGGGCCCGATCGCATACGGTCGGGCCCTGTCTTGTTGTGGGCCTACCCTGATGGGTCTGCGGGTGGACCGTAAGATTACAACGCGGCCCTGCTGGCTGGCCGCCGTGGAGAGGCGCTGTAAATCCGCCGTATATCCCGGGCATATAGGCCCTCCGGCGGGTGAGGTGTGGCGGTGCCGTTGTTCTGGGCAAGGTGGAGCGTCCACCTTGCAATAACGGCTATTGTCCAGAGATCTCGGACGCCCGTTCCAGCCCATCGGCGGCCTGCAAAACCTTGCCCCTGAGGCGCTCCGGGTAGTCCTCCGGCAGCCCGTCCAAAAAGGCCCGTACCTCCTGGCGCACTGCGTCGGTTTGATGGCCGCCGAGTACGGCATTCAGCCAGCGGCGCGGAAAGAAGATGTCTCCCGTCTCCTGAATCTCCAGGACCAGGTCGAGGGCGGGTCGAACCAGGTGCTCCGCTTCACGAGCTCGCAGCGGGTGATTCAGGTATCGGACACCCTCCAGCACGCGGGACTCGTTCGCGCGGTTCTCAAGCGAGGTCAGGCTTTCGAACCACGCCTCCCGCTCCTGGACGTCAGCCGTCAATGCGGGCATCAAGGCCCCAAAGCGAGCCTTACGGTCTGCATCCTCGATGGCACGATACTGCTGCTGTAGAATGGAATCGGCCTGGGCCACCCCCCGGACGGCCAGCTCCGCGGCAATCTCAGCGCGGTCCCATTCGGAAAGCGAGACACCCGGTTCCGTATCACCGTGCCAGATGGCCCCAAGGCGCGCTACACCGGAAGGCGTCAGCACCACGTCCACCCACGACTTGAAATGTGCATACCGCTCGCGCGCATTCGGAGCCGCCGCCATGGCCTCTTCGTACATGGCTTCAACCTGGGCAGCGCGCAACAGGCGCTCCTCCGGCGAGAGAAAGCGCCAGTAGGCCTGGCGAAGGTTGGAAGAGACACGGTCACGAATCAACTGGACCGGCTCGTCCACCACGGCCACCTGGGCTTCCTGCAGGAAGAGCCCCAGGTCCAGTTCGCCCAGGAGCACGGCTTCCCACAGCGAGATCCACGCCGCACCCCTGTCCACCGGATCCGGCAGGTCCCGAACAGCTTCTGCGAGACCGACCAGGTAGTTCGCCGGAACGTGGTACGCCCCGTATCCGCGGCCACGATGGTTCGGAAGGATGAACGTCGTTCCGTCCGGAAGACGTGAGCCCACCCCTCCCTCCGTCACCGCAGGAGCATGGGCGTGTGCGGGGCGCGTGCCGTAGACCAGACTGGCGTCATCCTGCGCGGGGCCCCCAAACAGGAATCGATGCTCCTGGGGCCAGGAGAGGCCGCGCCCCCAGGCGTCCACCTCCTCAATGTTCACGACGCCGTCCACCACCGTGAGCGTCAGGTCCGGCCTCCCGGCTTCTTCCACCCACGCTTGGCTCCACCCCGTGATGTCGTCGGGAGATGTGGCATCCAGGATCTCCACCAGCTCCGGCCAGGTGGCGTTGGCATAGGCGAATCGGGACAGATACGTGCGAATGCCATCGCGGAAGGCCTCCCGGCACACCAGGGCCTCGAGGTTTCGCATCACGATGGGAGCCTTCTGATAGATGATGGCCCCGTAGAGCGACCCCGCATCGTTGAGGTTCTCGAGATCCTGCCGGATGGGATTGGCCCCGGTCGTACGGTCCACCCCGTAGGCGCTGGGATAATGGGCCATCAGGAACCGGAGTTCGTGGTTTACCTCCGGGAACGATGGCTCCACAATCTTGGCGGCCATGAAGTTGGCGAAGACTTCCTTGGTCCAGACATCGTTGAACCAGTCCATGGTGACCAGATCCCCGAACCACATGTGCGCGGTCTCGTGGGCAATCAGGCTCGCGCGGCCGAGCAACCTGGCCTGCGGCGCATTCTCATCCAGCATCAGGCTGCTGGCTCGGTAGTGGATGGCGCCCGGGTGTTCCATTCCGCCAAACTGGAACGAGGGGATCAGCACGAAATCGAACTTGCCAAAGGGGTACGGAATCCCCGTGTAGTCTTCGAGCCATTCCAGTGCCCGGCCGTGAAGCTCGAAGATCTCAGGCGCGTTTCGGGCGAGCTTCCCCGCATCCGACTCCCGGTGGTACATGGTCATCGGCCGGCCATCCACCTGGCGCGTCACGGTCTCGAACTCGCCGGCTACAAAGGTGAACAGGTACGTGGGAATTGGCTCCGTCTGGGCGAACACATGGCGGGACCGATCCTCACGAGGAATCGCCTCTCCAGCCGCCCCGTTGGACAGCGCCGTCCAACCGGTGGGGACGTCGAGCGTCAGGGTCCACCGTGCCTTGAGATTCGGCTGGTCGAAGACGGGAAGCGCCTGTCGCGCCCGATCCGGTACAAACAGCGCGTAGAGGTAGGACTCGTTTCGGTTGAGCGAGGCGTCGCCCGCCGTGAAGTCCAGCGTCAATTCGTTGCCTGTGGCTCGGAGCGCATCGCCCGGGACCAACACGTGTTCATTCACCACGCTGTAGTTGACCTCGGCACCGTTCAGCACGGCCGAAGTGATGGATCCCGACACGAAATCCAGCACCACTCGGTCGCCACCCGCGTGGTTGAACCGAATCGTCATCCGGCCTTCAATTGAGGCCTCCATCGACCGCGGGATGTCCAGATACAGGTCGTAGGCCACCTCGGAGATGGTCTCAGAGCGATCGATCGCCAGGTCCAGTGGGACGCCGGGCGCTGGAGGCTCCGGTGAGCACGCAGCGAGCAGGACGGTGAGAATCGCGACGGGCCAGTGCCTCACGGGCGATCCGGACCAGGCACTGGTGTGGCGGACTTCTCGGGCATCCCGGCCGCCGGCGCACGCTCCCAGGACAGGGGACTGCGTGGCCGCCGTTCTCCCTGCATTTGCGCCGCTTCATCGAAGTACGGCTGCGGCGTCATCCCGCGGTCCGGGACCCACATCGGGGTGGCGGCCGCTGAGGGCACAACGGCTGTCCCATAGGTCCCCGTGGCGGCTGAGGGCGCGGCTGCCCCG
>JABDJZ010000383.1 GCA_013003255.1 Rhodothermales bacterium | reverse complement strand
TGATTGGTCCGTCGGGCTGTGGGAAGTCCACGCTGCTACGGTGCATGAACCGGATCAACGAGCGATTGGGCTACGTCCGGACTGAAGGGCGGGTCGAGATCGACGGGTACAACATCTACGCGGACGAGATTGAGCTTGCTCAGCTGCGTAAGCAGGTCGGCATGGTCTTCCAGCGGCCGAACCCACTACCGATTTCGATTCGGGACAACATTCTTTTTGGCACCCGCATCCATACGCCCAGAGACCAGAAACTCTCCAAGAGTGGTGAGGAGGAGGTCCTTGAGGCCGCCCTCCAGGAAGTGCTCCTGTGGGACTCCGTCAAGGACCGGCTGAACGACGATGCCACGCGGCTTTCTCTTGAGGAGCAGCAAAAGCTCTGCATTGCCCGGCTGCTGCCGCTGAAACCGTCGGTCATTCTGATGGATGAACCCTGCTCTGCGTTGGATCCAAAGGCCACAGAGGCCGTCGAGGAGCTCATCTGGCAGATGCGCGGGTCTTACACCATCGTCCTGGTCACCCACAACATGGCCCAGGCACGGCGCGCCAGCGACGAATGCGCATTCATGCTGATGGGCAAGATGATCGAGCACAAGAACACGGCCGACCTCTTCGTCACGCCGGATGACTCCAGGACCGCTGACTACATCGAAGGGCGCTACGGCTGATCCCCGGTGAGTGCGAGTTTGCGAGGAGCTACCGCTTCTTGTCCAGGACTTTCTCCGGATCGCCCTCGTAGTCCTCTTCGAGCCGGTCTGCAATGGCACGCATTATTCGGCGCACCATCTCATCAGGGTCCTGATCGGTGATAATCGGGACGTCGTGGACGTCCGCCTCAGAGAGCAAGAACGTCTGGAGACGCCATATGTCGTCCAGGTGCTCGAGATAGCGCTCGGCGCGCCGTGTCTTGACAGCGTTCCCCCGTCCGGCCAACTGTCGCCTGAGTGCCTTTCGCTTGGTTATAGCGAGCATGGAGGGGACGACCAAAGCATCTTGGCTCCTGGCCAACTCCGTCTGAAGCGCCGGATAGAGATGTACGCCTTCCATGGCCAGGGACACTTGCTCCTGAACGGCCCGCTCAAAAACCCCCCGGACACTCACCGCTACCTCGCCAGCCTGCATGAGGTAGCCGTCCTCCATTTGTGGCTCGACGGTCGTCCCGTCTTCCCGACGCCATTTTGGTAGCGCCTGATAGGCCATGAAAGAAGACTCGTGGAGCGACGGGATCAGGCGACGCGGGACCATGCGCCGCATGACTTCACGTAGCATGTCAGTGGACTGGGTACGGATGATTCCGAGGCGATGGGCGGTCAGCGAACTGATGGTGCTCTTCCCCGTCCCGGTAACGCCGCCGACAAGAAGGATCAACGGCCTTGAGGTGTCCGTGAACTCCTGCCACCGAAGGTATCTACGGGCTGAGCGTTCACCGGCGGCTTCAAGCAGGTGCTCGTACGTAATCCTCACCAGGGACCTGGAATCGATCTCAATCAGGCTCTGCGACAGCAGGTAGTTCTCCACTGATGCTGCCACCCCGTAGAGGAGGTCACGGGGAGCCGCCGAGGCCTCCAATGACCGGACCAGGGTGGACTTGGAAAAGGGGACCACGTTGTGCAACTCGTACCGGACGTACAGCGTGGCCCGCTCGCTTCGTGGCGTGGAAAACAGATCCACCACCTCGCCGAATCCCCGATCAGTGAGAAGCCCCGAAACCACATCCCGCAACTCTTCGGTCGAGATCTCATCCTGCTCAGACAGCTCGTCCCGTAGATCCGAAGCCAGCTCATAGGCTTCTTCGAAAGGAAGCCCCGCATCCTGCAATGAGCGCGTGAGTACGCCGCGCAGGAAGGGCACCCGCGTGTCGTCTGCAACGTCAACTACAATCAGCTTCGCCACTATTCGGTCAAGGTTATGAGTGAAATCTGGTCCCGCAGTATACGCCGACATGGTCTGCCGGGATCTAGAGCCCTCAAAGAAGAAGAACCGAGCTGCGCCCGGGGTCGTTGACCCGAAATCCAACAGACCCCGCGCAGTGCAACCTGAGTACATCAACGGTGACGACCTTGAGTCCCTGCTCGCCTTTCACCAGCTCATCCCGGCGATGGAAGGTGTCTTCCGGGGTGATAGCGCTGCCTCGCCACGCGTCCATCACGAGACAGGAAACGGGCTGTTTCTGATGATG
>JABDJZ010000382.1 GCA_013003255.1 Rhodothermales bacterium | reverse complement strand
CCAAGGCTGAGGCCAAGCCGGCCAAGAAGGCCGCTCCCAAGAAGAAGGCTGCCGCCAAGGGTGACAAGCTGACCAAGATCGAAGGCATCGGGCCCAAGATTGCCGGTCTGCTGACGGATGCAGGCATCGACACCTTCGCCAAGCTCGCCAAGGCAGAAGTCTCACGCCTTCGTGAGGTCCTGACCGAAGCCGGCCCCCGTTACAACTCCCACACTCCCGACACCTGGCCGCAGCAGGCTGCACTGGCCGCTGAAGGTGACTGGGATGCGCTCCAGAAACTGCAGGACGAACTCGACGGCGGACGTCCCGCCTGATAAAGCCTTAAGAGGATACCATGGCACATAAGAAAGGAATGGGGTCGACCAAGAACGGTCGCGACTCCAAACCCAAAATGCTCGGCGTTAAGGCCTACGGCGGTGAATTCGTCCAGGCTGGATCCATCATCGTGCGCCAGCGCGGCACCAAGTTCCATCCCGGCAACAATGTCGGCAAGGGTGGGGACGATACGCTCTTCGCCAAGAGCCACGGAACAGTCCGTTTCGTGACAGGGCGCAAAGACCGCAAGTTCGTCCACGTGGATCCCACCGCGTAGGCGCTCCCGCGTCCAAGCTTTCGAACGGCCGCAATCTCCTCTGGGGGTTGCGGCCGTTTCTTTTGGTCCGGCCTCAGGCCGCTCGGGGCTTTGACCAAGCGCCGGGTGGTGCGCGGCCTTCAGACCACGTCGTCAGGCCTCACCTGCCTCAGGCCGCCAGTCGCAGTGAATGCGCCCGGGGCGGATCCACGCGCAGGAAGATCCCGATGCCCGCCAATTGACCGGCACGCTCATCGGTGTCGGAGTCGCCGATGAACACCGTGGCCTTGGGGGAGGAAACGAAGAGCCGGCACGCACGCGACAGACCTGCCGGAGAGGGCTTGCTTTGGGAAACGTCCTCCTTTCCGATAACCCGCGCTTGCAGGCCATGGAAGACCTCGTGTTGCAGAATCGTATTGACGCCCAGACGGGTGTTGTTGGTCACGATGGCGACGGGGTCCGTCCGACGATCTCCCAGGAGTTGAATGAGATCGGTCGCGACCGCCTCGGCATCAAAGCCCGCAATCTCGGCCAGGGCCACCTCCTTGCACAGGCGGATGAAGGCGGATTCCCCGCGCTGCTTCCGGACAGCCCGAAGGTTCTCGTCGAGGCCCCTGTCCTTTTCCCAGGGCCATTTGTTGTCCGCACAACGCTCTGCCAGACGCTGCTTCAGACCAACCCAGTCGGTCTTGAGTGTGGCGAGCGTGCCGTCAAAATCTACAATGACGAGCGGGGCGTGCTCTATTACGCGGCGCGACGCTGAATCCATGGCGCTCCCTTGAATAGGTGGGGTTTACGGTCCACGCCACGAACCCAATACAGCTCGGGCTCGCAGGCATTGTACCGGGGCAGCTCATCGACACGATCGCCGAAGGCCAGCCTGACGTAGTTGTACGGCATGTTGGAGCCTGCCGCGGCGAAGAAATTGCTGGTCGTGAAGAACCGCCCACAGTTGATCTCGGTGACGGACGGAACACCCCTGTCATCTTCCTTCAGGTCCACGCAGTACACGCCGTGCGGGCGCGGGCTGATGGCCTGAATGGCTTTGGAGGCGATCTCGTTCACGTCATCCCGATGTACGGTCCGGGCAACGCTGGGGCTGGACGACTGTCCGCTCGGCATGAGATTGCCCATCAGGTACTCGGTGCGCTCGCGCGCCATCGAGGTCAGGAGTTCGCCGTCGTTCCAGAGACTCTGGAAAGCGAACTCGGCACCCGGAAGGAATGCGCTGAGCATGAAGTCCGTGGTGGACAGGCCCTTGTTGGCGCACCAGTAGCGAATCCAATGGAATGCCTGATCGCCGGTGGTCACCGGAAGGGCGGCCTTGGATCCGGCGCCACGAATGGCCCTGACCCAGACTTTGCCGGAACGCCCCATCAGGGAGTCGACGGCGTCCTGGAAGTCCAGGTGCGCGTGGGCACGAATCGATTTCGGAACCGGGACGTCTGCAGCCGCCATCAGGCGATTGCTATGCATCTTGTCCTGGCAGGCAACCACGTCCGCGTGCTCGGGCAGGCTAAGCAGACCTGGGAACGAATCGCGGTTCTCGGACAGCCATCCGACTTCCGGATCCGGCTGCGGATGCACCAGCGAAACGCGCTCGATGGCGATGATCTTCAGGAGGGCCTCCTCATAGCCCGGCTCATCGCAGCGCGGGATGACGTAGGACGCATCGGCGTCCGTACAGGCCAGGTGGAAGGTGTTGGTGTCGGTTCCGACGATGTAGAAC
>JABDJZ010000365.1 GCA_013003255.1 Rhodothermales bacterium | reverse complement strand
GGCCTCAGCCGTCCTGATGCTCACTCAGACGGGCTGTTCCTCATCCCGAACGGCAGAGGTCTCACTTCAGGAGGTCGAGGGAATGGTGACCGTTCGCGGCAACGAGCCCTTTACGGTGGTCATGCTGCAGACAAAAGAGGACAACTGGTACATCCTTGACCTGACGCCGGAACAGCGCACCGGACTGGTGAATCCCAGCGTGCAGCGTGCAAGGGGGACGGTCTATCTGGGCGATTGGAATGGCAACCCGTTCGCACACTTCCGGGTCGCGGAGATCGAGCGGGTAATCGAGTAGGCGGCTACTTGAGCAGCAGCATGCTCCTCGTCAGACGTTGCCCGGCCACGTCCAGCGCGTAGAGGTACATCCCGCTCGCGAAGCCCGAGGCATCGAACTGCACCACGTGACGGCCGGCCGGCATGGTACCGTCTGTCAGCACGGCCACCTCTCTGCCGAGGAGGTCGAATACGGAGAGCCGGGCCTGGGCCGCGATGGGCATCTGGAAGGCGATGGCCGTGGTGGGGTTGAACGGATTCGGGTAGTTGGTCTCGAGCGCAAACTCGGAGGGAAGAACACCCTCTTCTTCAGAGGCCGTCGATGTGACAAAGCTGGCGCGAATGGGAGCCACGCGATCTTCAAAGCGGGCGTCCCCGGACACGGTGATCCGATCAAATTTGGCCCATTGCTGCTGGCTGCCGAAGAAGGTAAAGAACCAGCTGGGGTTGTCGGCCGGCGCCCCCGTGAACTCCGACAACGGGATGACCAGAGTATTCTCGTCGGTGCCGGCATTGCTGACTGACACGAATAGGCTGCCCTTCAGCGAGGCGAGCGTGCCTGCGTGCGCGCTCAGGTCGACAGTGTCGAAGCTGATGCCCGGGATGCTCGGCGGTGCCGCATCATCATCCCGCTCCAGTTCCAGCACCACGTTTCCGGGTTCGCCGGAGAGCGGATCAACTTCGTGCACCCTGAGCGTGTAGTCGCGTGGATCCGCGGGTAGGCTGCCGTCGAAGTAGGAGGCGTAGAAATTGGCGACCTCGACCTCGGTCAGCACGCCGCCGGGCGGGATCTCAAAAGAATTGGCGACGAGTGCGTCCTCGCCCAGAGTACCGTCCGAAAATGGCCAAGCGTCAAGCGTGGTCTGGCCGCCGCTGTCACTGATCACCACCACATTCCCGTCATCATAGGTCACCGAGGTGGTATTCGATCCAATGGAGCCCGGCGTCCAGGAAGAGGTGTACGCAAACGGAGCCCAGCTGGAGTTGAATCCGCCCGGAAGGGAGGCGTCCACGTGCGCCACCACGAGCGTGATGTCACGATAGGCACCCGACACCGAGATGGGTTCTCCTCCCAGGGATATGGGCAGGACCGACTTGCTGCCGCTGGCTGGATTGAGGACCAGGAATGCTCTGAGCCGGGCACGCATGGACTCCACCGGGCCGGATCCGGCCAGGGCGTCCATCTCCATGCTGAAGTCAGCCACGTCGTTCCACTGGTGGTACGTGACGGATCCCGGCTCAAGTGGGGACGGGTTGCCCGTGTTTCCATCCGCTGTGACGTTGGCCTCACTTTGCGAGGCGCCGTCGTATTCGAAGGCGTTCGCAGCGCGGACCGTGGTGAACCAGGAGCCGTGCGAATAAATGGGGTCGACGCCGGCATCATTCACCGCGCTGGCTACGTGGAAGTCAGCCAGCACGTCCTCAAACGCCAGGCCCTCGGCCGAGAGTGCCACGTCATAGCCGGCAGCGCCCCGGGCGGATGCGCGCGTGATGGCTCCCATCGGCAGCACGCCTATGCGTTCTGCCAGGTAGTTGGTCAGCAATCCCGCGCGCTGGTAGTCAAAGTCGACGCCCGGCTCCAGCGTGCCGCGCCATCCCAGGAGAGGGCGACGCAGTTCGGCGGTGTCCGCCCAGTAGGTGTTCCGTCGAGGGCCGTACCCCGTCATGACCTCAGCCCACTCGGAGAGGCCCTCGTCTACAAAGGTCAGCTCACCGGGGTCGTAGGCAAAGCGAATGAGGTGCTGGTATTCGTGTGCGGCCGTCAGGTAGAGCCCGTTGACGTTGGCCCCCGCGGCCAGACTGGGAAAGGTATCCAGGTGGAGGATATCCCTGAAATTCAGACCGGAAAGGTTGTTTGGGTCCACGAACCCCTGAACGGAGGAGCCGCCGACGGCCGGGTCATATCCGTCCCGAATGTCGAGAACCAGAACGTCGGACTTCCCGCTGTTGTCCACGTCCGTGGGGTTGCCGAAGACCAGCTCGTCCAGCGCCAGCACACCCTTGGTAGGGTCGAACGAGGCGGCCGGAGTTTCGTCCTGCAGCGCCACGCGGAGCGCTTCGATGGTTTCGTCGTTGATCCGGCCGCTCGTGATTTCGGCCGTCTCAACCCAGATGTTGAACCGATCGGTCTCCACCTTGAGGGTGAACTCCAGTTCGTCGTAGGCCGCGCGTTCGTAGTTGAAGACCTGGAAACCCAGGACTGAGCCTACGGCATCGGTGCCGGCGTTTTTTCGGGCGGCAAGTTCTCCGCTGGCCTTCATCTCCTGGTACTTGGCCAGGGCCTGCTGTCCACTAGGGCTGTTCGTGAGCAACTGCGTCAAGTGGATGGTGGAAGCCTCCGCATGGTCCGTCGCGGTGGTCATTGGGCCGACCTGGTATCGGAGCGTCTGGCCGGAGGCCGTCCCGGCGAGGAAAATGGCGGCGAGGAAACAGGAGACCTTGTGCATCGGCATGGCGGTGGAGATCCGGGGAAGGCAAAAAGACGCGTGCCTCCCCAAACAGTTCACGAGTGGGAGGTGGCGACCCCCAATAGTATCGGCCGCAAAACCGAAGGTGGTAAGTAACGTCTCGCGAGAAGTACCGGGAAATCGCTCAGCGGTGACTGCCGCGGGTGGGCGGTGCAACGGGAAGCCGATGAAACCTTTCCACCATCCCAGATTTCAGCGAAAGCGCCATCGGAACAGCGACATGAACAAGTTGACCCCAGAGGAGGAGTACATCCTCCTGAACAAAGGAACCGAACCACCCTTCTCCGGCCAGTACTACCGGCATGCGGAGGATGGGACCTATGTCTGCCGGCAGTGCGACGCGCCCCTGTACCGGAGCGCGGACAAGTTCGAGGCCCATTGCGGATGGCCGTCATTCGACGACGAAGTCGAGGGTGCGGTCCGTCGCGTCCCCGACGCCGACGGTCGCCGGACGGAAATCGTTTGCGCCAATTGCGGAGGACACCTGGGACACGTATTCGTCGGTGAACGATTCACGCCCAAGAACACGCGCCACTGTGTGAACTCGCTGTCCCTCGGGTTCAAACCGTCGGAGGACCAATGAGCACATCCATCGAAAAGGCCATACTCGCCTCAGGCTGCTTCTGGGGGACCGAGTACTACCTGAAACGCATCGACGGCGTCCTCTCCACGCGGGTCGGCTACATCGGCGGTCACAAGGAGAGGCCGACCTACCGGGAGGTCTGTACCGGCAATACAGGACATGCGGAGGCTACGGAGGTCACCTATGATCCCGCGGTCACCGACTTCGAAACGGTGGCGCGGATGTTCTTCGAGACGCACGATCCGACCCAGGTCAACCGTCAGGGACCGGATGTGGGCACCCAGTACCGCTCCGGGATCTTCTACCTGAACGAAGAGCAGAAGGCCATCTCCGAGAAGCTGGTGGACCTCTTGAAGGCCAAGGGTCTTGACGTAGCCACGGAGATCACGGCGGCGACCACATTCTGGCCGGCCGAGGACTACCATCAGGACTACTACGCCAAGACGGGGTCCTCGCCGTACTGCCACATCTACCGGCCCCTGTTCTAGGGAAAGCGCCCTGTCCTCCGCCGCCGGCCTGGAAAGCGTCGCGGTTCAAGGCACGTGGTGATCCGCCCGGGTGGGGCGCTTCAGCGAAGTCCCACCACGTATACGTTGCCTGCGGCATCTTCGGACGCCTGGCCCACGGCGGCCCGGTGGTCATCCAGCGCGAGCGCGGCTCCGAAGTAGACCTCGCCCACATCGATGATCTGGGTCTGCTTCCAGACGCCATCCGGCTGGAGGTGGAAGACAAAGACCACGCGGTCAATGTTGAACTCCAGCTTCAACTGCTCATCGAACCCCACGACGGCGGCGATGTCGCCCGAAAGGCCCACCGCGGACCCGAAGCCTCCACCCGGATAGGGAGAGTCGGGCTTGAGATCCGCGACGCGCTTCCACGCAGCGTCCTGCAGTTCGTAAATCACCGCCCTGCCCGTGTGATCCTGGCCTTCGCGGGTCTCTCCCAAGATCAGCCTGTTGCCGTCGAGGTCCAGCGGGATGAAGTAGTCGTCGACCCCGTCGATCCGGGCGGTCTGGACCCAGTCGTCCTCACGGCGCTCGAACACATGCGCCGAGCCAGGGCTGTTGAGGCCGTAGGTGGAACTCGTTACCACCGCGCGATCTCCATCCAGATCTGCCGAGGTGCCGAACACCCCAAACCGTGCGTCGTGCGGGGTCTGCAGCCGGTCGGTGGGCACCCACTTCCCGAGCCGGTTCTTCTCAAAGAGCGACGCCGTACCGCCGAATCGGCCCGAGGCGGTATCGCCGGCCGATGTCACCAGTATTCGTCCTCCATCCACCTGCGCGGAGGCGGCAAACGGTCCGTCGTCTCCGGGAACGGGATCCGTGAGCCGGGACGTCTGGCGCCAGGCCCCGTCGACGCCCCGCTCGAACACGTAGACGGCGTTGGAGCGGGCGGCGAAAGGCGTGGGCACGAACGAGGTCACCACAGCGACATCGCCCTCCAACGCCACGGCGCGTCCGAAGTACTCCTGAGGCTCGCAGTCCCCGGCCAACAGCGTGGCCACCAAAACCCAGTCGCCGACGGAGTTCTGCTCATACAGGAAGGCCGCGCCCGAACTCTCGCCGCAGGCATCGTACCCGGTACTGCCCACAAGCAGTCGATCACCATCGATGTCTACCGCACTTCCAAAGAAGTTGCCTGCGTGATCATCGGCCGGTGAGACCCGGGAGATCTGCGCGGTGACTACCGGGGAGACGGAAAGCAGCAGGAAAGCCAGGAGTACCTGTTTCATGCCTCTGAACGGTTCAAGCACCGTGCCGCCGGCGGTCACCGCTTCCGATTTCCCAACACCTCCGACAGCGATTCCCATTTCCCGTACAGCTCCTCAAGCTCCGTCCTGACCACGTCATACGCCGCTGTGGTCCGTTGGGACTCCGATTCGTCGCCGTAGAGTGACGGGTCGGAAAGCCGGGACTCCAGTTCAGATTTGCGCTCCTCGGCTTCCATGATGGACGCCTCCGTCTTCTCATGTAGACGACGGAGGTTGAACGTGTTCATCGAAGCGTACTTGGCCACCGCCTCATCGGAGGGTCCGGGCCGATTGACCTCGGCCGGTTCCGGCGGCGGCTTGGGCGCTTGCTTCTTCTTCTCCTTCTGCGCCTTGCGCGCCTTGGGCGGACGAGCCTTCCGGGTGGCTTCGGCACCTTCCGCGTCCTGACGTTCCCGGTGCCAGCGGAATTCGCTGTAGGTGCCCGGATAGACTTGGACGCCCCCGTCCTCGACGCGCCAGACCTCTGTGGCCACCTGGTCCAGGAAGTGGCGGTCGTGACTGACTACGGCGAACGTGCCCGAATACTGCTGCATGGCCGTGATCAGCACGTCAATCGAGCGGATGTCCAGGTGGTTGGTGGGCTCATCCAGGATCAGGAAGTTGGCCGGAGCCACCAGCGTCTTGGCCAGGGCCACGCGGCTGCGCTCTCCTCCCGAGAGGACCTTGATGGGCTTGAATACGTCGTCGCCGCGGAACAGGAAGGCGCCCAGGATCGACCGGATTTCGGTCTCGGTCTGTCCGGTAGCCGCGCGCTGAACGGCCTCCATGATGGTATCGCGCGGATCCAGCGTGTCGGCTGTGTGCTGGGCAAAGAAGTTGATGTCGACGTCCCGGCCCACCCGGCGCTCGCCGTCGAAGGGCTCGGTACCACCCAGGATGCGGGCCAGCGTGGACTTGCCGGCCCCGTTGCGGCCAATCAGGGCGATCTTGTTGCCGCGCTCCACCACCAGAGGTTCGGCCTCCCGAAACACCTCGATGGGACCCTCATCAGACGGGTACACCTTGGAGAACGTGGAGAGCGAAACGACGCTGCGCGCGGACCTGGTGGGTGCGGGAAACCGGAACGAGATGGAGGCGCCGTCCGACTCCGGCTCCGGCAGGCGCTCCAGCTTCTCCAGCGCCTTGACCCTACTCTGCACCTGACGTGCCTTGGTAGCCTTGGCGCGGAATCGCTCGATGAAGCGCTCGGCTTCCGCGATCTGTTTCTGCTGGTTGATGAAGGCGGAGCGCTGGATCTCCCGCTGGGCAACCCGCTCCGTCAGATAGAACGAATAGTTGCCGGCGAACTCGTTGACGGTGCCACCCGCCATTTCCGCGGTGGTGGTCACCAGGCGGTCCAGCACATAGCGGTCGTGAGAGACGATGACAATGGTGCCCCGGTAGGCCTTCAGATAGGCCTCCAGCCAGGCAATGCTGTCGATGTCCAGGTGGTTGGTAGGCTCATCGAGCAACAGGACATCCGGTGCCTTCAGCAGCAGTCGCGCAAGTGCCACCCGCATGCGCCACCCACCGGAAAATGTGGAGAGGGGTCGCTCCAGATCCTCGGCAGCAAACCCCAGTCCCATCAGGACTGACTCGGCTCGCGGCTTGGCTGTGTGGGCGTCCGCGGCGTGCAACGCGTGGTGGACGTCGTCCAGGTCGTGGAGGAGTCGCTCGTAGCGGTCGGTCGTGTGGTCCGTCTCGCGATCCAGCTCCGCCAGGATCTCCTTCTCCCGGGCCTCGAGAGCTTCTACGTTTTCGAACGCCGTGAGCGCCTCTTCGATGACACTCTGCTCGATATTGGCCTCCTCCGCCTCCTGGCGCAGGTAGCCCAGAGAGCTGCCGCCCAGCTGGATCGAGCCCTCGTCGATGTCCTGCTCACCGGTCAGGACCTTCAGGAGCGTGGTTTTCCCGGCTCCGTTCGGACCGACCAGGCCGATCCGCTTGTTGTCCTTGATGGTCCAGGACAGCTTGTCGAAGATCTGCCGGCCGCCGAAGGCCAGGGATATGTTGTGGAGTTGAATGATGGCGCAGGGGCTCCGTCAAGCGGAGGGGATGGTGCAGACTCAGTAGGCGTTCTCGTGGACGAATCCCCGCCACACGGTCAGCAGCATGATCTTCAGATCCAGCTTCAGTGACCAGTGCTGGATGTAGAAGATGTCGTGTTCAATGCGCTTCTCGATGGACGTGTCGCCTCGCCAGCCGTTTACCTGTGCCCAGCCGGTGATCCCGGCCTTCATCTTGTGGCGCAGCATGTAGCGTGGGACGCGATCCCGAAACGACTCGATGAACACCGGGCGCTCCGGTCGGGGTCCGACCACCGACATTTCTCCACGAAGCACGTTGATGAACTGGGGCAGTTCATCCAGGGAGGTGCGACGCAGAAACGCTCCGACCCGGGTGGCCCGGTTTTCGCCTGCGGAGGCCCAGACAGCGCCGCTCTTCTTTTCGGCCTCCATCGGCATGGAACGGAATTTCAGGATGTCGAACCGCTGTCCGTTCAGCCCCATGCGCTCCTGCCGGTACAGGACCGGCCCGGGAGAGGAGAGCTTGACGGCGACTGCAATGAGCAGCAGAAGGGGCGAGAGCAGGATGAGCGTCAGCGCTGAGAACACCACGTCAATGGCACGCTTGACGGCCCTGCGGAAGTCCAGGGGTGCCTCGTCGATGACGTGAATGACGGGCAGGCCACTGAATTCCGTGACCCGACTGTTCAGGATGTCGAACTGGAAGAGGTCCGGCACCAGAAACACGTGCGCCAGCCGGGTCGAAACCGCGCTCAGGATTTCCTCGATGCGTTGGGCAGAGGACAGGGGAAGCGCCAGATAGACATAGTCAATGGGTGTCCCGGAAGCCTCGGCCTCATCGAGCACCCGAATTGCCTCGTCCGTGCGTCCCAGGATGTCGGGCCCTTCCTTGGAGTCGTCCAGGAAACCGAGGAGATCAAACCCCATCCAGGGGTACTGCGCGAAGGCGTCGCGGAGCCGCCGGCCCACTTCGCCGGCTCCCACGATGAGCACGCGCCGCTGGTAACGACCCTGGGCGCGGGCCCGTCGGAGCGCCACATAGAGGCCGAGCCGCAGGGCCAGCATCAGCGCCGGCGTGATCGACGCGAAAAGCGCCATGTGCAAGCGCGAGAAATAGAAGGCCCGGTAGAACGAAAGGGAGGCGGCGAGCACGATCACGCCGACCAGCGTGCTCTTGATGACGCCGGTTACGAGGCGGGTCCACTTCTGCGCGCGGTCCGGTACGTAAAGGCCGGTGGCCCAGAACACGGCCATCGACAGCAGCAGCACGCCCGGGAGAAATCCCACGTACCGGCTGAACGGCTGCCACTCCGGAGGGGGCAGGAAGTCGATGCGAAGGAAGACCTCGAACCGGATGAAGTAGGCCGCTATCCACCCGACCGCGATGAGCGCCAGATCGGCGAAGAACAACAGGCGCTGAAACAGCCTGCTTTGTTCCTGCAGCATGTGCTAGGGGGCTTGGTGAGCGTCGTAGCGTTGGGCGATGGCGTCAGGCGCTGAGGGTGACCTTGAGAGAGATGTCGAGCGCCGTGACCGAATGTGTCAGGGCGCCTGAGGAAATGAAGTCGACACCGGTACGCGCAATCGCGCCAACGGTCTCAATGGTGACATTGCCCGAGGCCTCGGTTTCGAAGCGCCCGTCGATTCGGCGTACCGCCTCTCCCAGGCGGGAAGTATCGATACCCTCCGGCGTGACGCTGACCATGTTGTCAAGCAGGACGCGGTCCGCGCCGCCGACGCGCAGCAGTTCATCCAGTTCGTCGTCGTTTCGGATTTCGATTTCGATCAGCAAATCCGGGCGACCAGCGTTGGCCCGATAGCCGTGGGCAGCCTGCAGGGACTGCGTCACGCCGCCGGATGCCGCAATGTGATTGTCCTTGATCAGGATCATGTCGTGCAGGCCCACGCGGTGATTGGTGCCCCCGCCGAGCAACACGGCCCACTTGTCCAGAGTGCGGAGGCCGGGAACGGTTTTTCGGGTATCGAGAATCCGGGCGCCGCCATCCGCCGCATCCACCATGGCGCGGGTGGCGGTGGCGATCCCGCTCATGCGCTGGATGAAGTTCAGCGCCAGGCGCTCGCCTTCCATGATGGAGCGTGCGTTGCCCGTCAATCGACCGAGCAGTTGTCCCGGTTGGACCGCGTCCCCGTCCTCGACGTCCCAGGCCAGAGACACCGGACCGGGAAGGGCAGCGAATACCCGATGGGCCACCTGGAGGCCTGCGATCACGCCCGGTGCCTTCGCCAAAAAGATGGCTTCTGCGCGGGTCCCCTCGGCGATGGTGGCACGCGTCGTCACGTCACCGGCCCCGACATCCTCCAGTAGGCCACGACGAACCAGACCGTCGATGTCATCCAGCGTCAGGTAGTAGGGGAGTGTCACGGTTTCAGTCACCAAGAACCTCTTCGAGCGTTTCAAGGACCCGCTTGGGGGCCCGTATGGGACGCCGCGTTTCGGCGTCCATGAAGCAAAGCGTCACGTGTGCCGAGCAGCAGGGTTTTTCGATGCCATCCCGAAACACGCGGTAGTCAAAACGCACCCGGGTGGTCGGGAGTTCGTCGGAAACCGTCGTGACGATTTCAACGAGGTCATCGTACAGCGCAGGGTGGTGGTAGCGTACGGCAAGGTCCACGACCGGCATGAACACGCCGTCCTGCTCCAGCGCGGCGTAGGGCAAACCCAGGTCCCGGAGCGCTTCGGTTCTCGCCTCCTCAAACCAGTCGACGTAGTGGGCGTGATACACCACGCCCATCGGATCACATTCCCGGTAGCGGACCCGCCGCTGCATCCTGAATTCGGGCACGTCAGGAACCGCTCACAACGTCTTCTTCCGGCGTGTCAACGGATTCGAATACACCCATCGCATCAAACTTCTGGAGTCGCTGCTCCAACAGCACGTCCGGGGCGATGCCGTCCAGTTCTGCCAACGCCTTTGCCACCGCTTTGCCGGTAGCCGAGAATGCCGACTCCGGATCATGGTGGGCGCCGCCCAGCGGCTCGGCAATGATGTCGTCGATGATGCCCAGGGGCTGCAGGTCGGGGGCGGTGAGTTTCAGTCCACGCGCGGCCTCTTCCTTGTAGTCCCAGGACCGCCACAGGATGGAGGAGCAGCTTTCGGGCGAAATGACCGAGTACCACGCGTTCTCCATCATCAGAATCCGGTCTCCGACCCCGATGCCCAGTGCACCGCCCGAAGCGCCTTCGCCAATGACCACCACCACGATGGGCACCGGCAGGCGGGCCATCTCGAAGAGGTTGCGGGCGATGGCCTCAGCCTGACCGCGCTCTTCCGCTTCCAGACCGGGGAAAGCTCCCGGGGTATCGAGCAGGCAGATGACGGGTTTTCCGAACTTGGCGGCCATGCGCATCACGCGCAGGGCTTTCCGGTAGCCCTCCGGATTGGACATCCCGAAGCGGCGATACTTGCGCATCTTGGTATCGCGACCCTTCTGCTGGCCCACGATGGCCACCGTCCGGTCCTTGTAGCCGTAGCGACCTCCCTTGAAGGTGGTAAGCCCCGCTACCATTGCAGGGTCGTCCCCAAATAGGCGATCACCGTGCAATTCCTGAAACCCGTCGGTCCACGCGCTGATATGGTCCAGCGAGTACGGGCGCATGGGGTGGCGGGCAATTTGCACCCGCTGCCAGCGCGTCAGGTTCTTGTAGATGGACTGGCGGAGCTCGTGGAAGCGGGACTCCAGCTTCCCGATGGCCTCGTTCAGGTCGGCCGAGGGTTCGTCGCCGCGCAGCGCACGCATTTCCTCGAGCTTGGCTTCAAGCTCAAGGAGCGGACGTTCGAATTCCAGGGGCTGATTCTGCGTCTTCGCCATGTTGGTGGGTTGCGAAGGTTAGGGCCGCGGGTGGGGCTGTCAGGAGCGGCGCAGGGCCCCCAATATAATCTCCCCGTCGAGACTGGCCGATTGATGGGTCACATAGTAGCCGTAGGCACGCAGCCTGTCCGGCTCTGAACCCGGCCCCTCGCCGGCCGGCTGCAGCAGCTGGGTGACGTTGAATACGCCGGGTTTCAGCTGCCATTCCGCCGGAACGATGGAGGCATCGGCAGGATCCAGACCCACCAGATCGGCGTGCCCGGTCAGGACGGCCCGGGCCTCACGAGCGGCCTTTTCGATGGTCTTCATGCGTCGGGAGCGCGTCAGGGCGGCCGCCAGCACCCACATGGGCCACGACAGCACCAGAATCAGGGCAACCGGCCACTCGAACGCCTTCTTGCGCCCGCGGTCTCGGATCCGCACCGCATCACTGATGGTGTCGTCCAGTTCCGGCAGTCCAAGTTCAGATATGGTGGCCTTTCCAATTACGTGGGAGCGGCCTTCTCCCAGCATCCTGAACTGGACCGGGAGGTCCTGGAGCCGTTGCATGACACCCAGGATCTGTTGGTTGGTCACGTTCTTGACAGCAAAAACCACGTCGTGAACCTGGTGGAGGCGGACGAGATCGCGGAGGTGACGCAGGGACCCCAGCAGGTGGACACCGCCACCCTTTGTCTCGCCGGGGGCTACCACTTCGCGGTCCGGTTCTACGAAACCGTCCAGCAGGAAGGGCGGGCGGGGATGGGCGCCGACCAGGGCTCCCAGCCTTTCGGCCTCCTCGCGCTCGCCCACAAGGATGGCGCGACGAGTCTCAGTGCGACCCCTCCGAATGGCCCGCCAGGCCGGCAGCATGATGGCGCTGAGGCCGGCCGCTCCCAACACTACGGCTCGGGAGAACGCGATTTCCTTCGCAAAGAAGGAGACGGCACTGACCGTCAGGAAGCCGATGACGATGCCGATGAGCACCGGCCTGATTCGGCCGCGGTCCGGAAGCGCATAGCCCCCGGAGAGCAGGATTCCGCTGAGCGTCCCGAGCCCATAGGCCGGCGCGACAGCGGTGAAATAGAGCGGCGAGAGCGGCGCGCCGAGCTGGGAGGACCTGAGCCAGGCCAATGCCACGACAGCCAGGTAGACCAGGGCAAAGTCGGTTGCGGCTGGGAGCAGTCGTGTGGCAGCCCGGGAAGCCACCGAGAATCCGGCCCGGGCCAGGATGGCCGCCTGCAGGATTCCGGCAAAGACCCGGGAGTGGCGATTCTGGAGGTGCTTGCGCGTGAAGAGCACCATCGCGCCATAGAAGAGCTTGACGTAGCGAAACTCGCCTTTCTTGGTGCTCTCACCCTTGTAATGGATGATC
>JABDJZ010000359.1 GCA_013003255.1 Rhodothermales bacterium | reverse complement strand
GTGCCGCCGCATGCGCGGATCGCCTCGCTGAAGGGACGGTGCACGCAGCCAAGGCGCGTCAGGTGCGCCGTGAATCGGCCATCGAGCGGCTGATCAGCGCGGCAACCGAAGAAGCCAGCGAGCGGTGAGCAGGTAGACGGCGTCGGGGGTCACGACGAGATCTACCACGCCGAGGCCGGCCCCGTGTGGGATGACTATGGGATCAGATGCAGACAGCCGGCGAATGGCCAGTCGGTCCGCCGTCCAGAGCTCTTCGCCATCATAGGCCACGGCCAAGGGGAATTCCATCGGGACTATCGTCGACGCAATTGTCCCCAGATGATCAAAGAGATGAACGGAAGCCTGCTCCCACTCCAGGACCGCCACCTCACGGCCCGACGCAGCCAGCCGATTGGCTCTCAACGTCCGTCCCCCGATCTCGGATACGGTTCGCACCAGCCGCCCGGACTCGTCCCAGAACGCCAGAAACCCGCCGAACCCCTCCAGTGCGACCAGACCCGACCCCGGTAGCGCGGCGAGGTCCACCGGCCGTCCACCGGCCGCGGCTCCCAGTGCGCGATCATCCAGGTATTCCTGGGGTGCGTCTGACTCCGACGAGCCGGCCTCTGCGGGGACGCGCATGCGACGAATCAGGTTGCCCTCGCGTCCAAGTACGTCGATGCTGCCTTCAGATTCATCTGCGACAATCAGTCTCAACCCCACCGTGGCGTCCACGGCCACGGGTTGGCGCGTTTGCAGCGGTGCCAGACTTCGGTTTCCGCCGGCATCCAGTCTGACTACCGTACCGGCTCCGCGATCAGCAACCCAAAGGACGCCGTCATTGCTGATGGACAGTGATGACGCCTCCGAAAACCGGGCCAGGGTGTCTGCCCGGACGAATGCCTCGGTGCCGCTCACATCCGCGGCCGGGGGCGAACCAGGAAGGCTGCCCGTGGGGCCTGCTCCGGGAGACACGGACTGGCACGCCGCCATGGCGAAGATCGCCAGGACGGATGCCACCCCCGGGTGTCGCAGGACTATGCTCACACCGCGGCCAGCCGAGCCAGGCCTTTCCGGCCGATGTCCCGGCGGTATTGCATGCCCTCGAAGGAAATGAGCGCTGCGGCTTGGTAACACCGATCCAAAGCGGTCTTCAGATCGGGTCCGCGAGCGGTGACCGCCAACACGCGCCCCCCGGACGATTCCAGGCCTTCGCTTGACGAACGCGTTCCCGCCTGAAACACCACGACACCGTCTAGCGCTCCAGCCGCCTCGACTCCCTCGATGCGCTTGCCCTTCTCGTAGGGACCGGGATACCCCTCGGAGGCCAGCACGACGCAGGCCGCGGATTCTGATGAGACGCGGACCTGATGGTCTTTGAGTCGCCCCTCGGCGGCTGCAAGGAAGAGGTCCAGCGCGTCCGATTCCAGGAGCATCAGGACAGGCTGCGTCTCAGGGTCACCCAGTCTGCAGTTGTACCCGACCACCTTGGGCCCGACTTCCGTAAGCATCAAACCGACATACAGGATGCCCTCATAAGGCGCTCCCTCGGCGGCCATGCCTGCGAGCGTCGGCTCGATGATCCGGGAGCTCGCGGTCTGAAGCAGGTCATCCGAGAGTACGGGAGCCGGTGCGTAGGCGCCCATTCCACCTGTGTTCGGACCCGTGTCGCCTTCGCCGATGCGCTTGTGATCCTGCGCGTGCGACAGAAGCACGTAGTCCCTCCCGTCGCAAAGGGCAAAGACGGATGCCTCTTCGCCCTCCATGAACTCCTCCACCACGACCTCTGCGCCTGCCTCGCCGAACGCGTTGTGCTGCATCATCTCGGCAAGCGTGTTCTCGGCCTCGCTGAGGGTCATGCAAACCACGGCGCCCTTCCCCGCCGCGAGCCCGCTGGCCTTGATGACGATCGGAGCGCCTGCCTTGCGCACGTATGCCAAGGCGTCCGCATGGTCGGCGGAAGAAAACGTTCGGTAGGCGGCCGTGGGAATCCCGTGGCGCTCCATGAACGCCTTCGAAAACGCCTTGCTGCCTTCCAGTTGGGCGGCCGCCGCGGAGGGCCCCACGACGCGGATCCCCTTTGCGCGAAGGCGGTCTGCAAGACCCATTACCAGGGGGACCTCGGGCCCGACCACGCACAGGTCGATGCCGGTTGAGACGGCGTGCTTGACCAGGCCGTCTACATCATCGGCCGCAATGGCGACGTTCGTGGCCAGCGCCGCGGTCCCCGGATTGCCAGGAGCACATTGAATCTCGTGGTCCCCGGCACTCCGGGAAATCGCCCAGACCAGGGCGTGCTCCCTTCCACCGCTTCCAACTACCAGAATCCTCATCAGACCACGCTTTTCACATTCGACCACAGTGACACGCGGTAAAATAGGGTCGATGGCCAGCCAATACCCCAGTTCCGAAGCCCCCGCCCGACCGCATTCTCGCATCCTTCGTGCGGGGTGCCTCATGCTCGCGCTGCTGTGGGGGATCACTGAGACCTCAGCTCAGGAGAGCTTCTACTGGTACCCCATCTTCAAACCGAACTACTTCTGGGCACCCTCTGCCGGGTATGGCGCCGGCATCGGACTCAACGGGCGCAACCTCTTTCTGGACGGGGACGCGGGGCGAAGCCGCCATCGAATCCAGCAGTTCAGGCAGTCGACCAGCATCGGATGGGCCACCTCGAAGCCACAGCCGGGATGGACCGGCTGGCTGGTGGTCACCAATGTTGTGCGTCACCTGCGCGAGGAGTTCTACGGCGAGGGCCCGGGTGCCCTGGTGACCTCACGCCAGATCATTCACCGCAACCGTGCCACGGCCGAGGTGCGTCGTAGCCAGGCGCTGGGCGGGTCGGCCTGGATTCAGGCTGCCGGTGGCATCCGTCTGGACCACGTGCTGAACTTCCACCCGGATATCCCCGGTTCTACCCTGCCGGTCGAGACCACCGCGGAACTGAACAGAATTGAGGCCGCAGGCGTCCAGGCCGCCCTGCAGGGAAGCCTCGACCTGGGTG
>JABDJZ010000353.1 GCA_013003255.1 Rhodothermales bacterium | reverse complement strand
CACCCAGGTTTCTCACGTTCAGGAAACCGCTGATGGCGGCGCCGGCGACGGACCGTTCACGGGCCTGACCACGGACATGAACCTGAATGTCACCGTGATGACGCAGCCTTCGGTCTCCGACATCCTGACTGTTCAGGATGGAACTGGCGCATGGAGCGGCATCTACATCCGCGGCTCATCCGCAACTGACGGACTAAACCGCGGCGATGTGCTAAACATCACCAACGCGCGCATTGAGGAGAGCTTCGGGCTCACCCGCCTTCGCGACCTCACCTTCACGGTGACGTCCACCGGTGGTGCCGCGCTGGACGCGTCGGTGGTTACCACTTCGGCCCTTCAGGACGCATCCGTGTCTGAGGCCTACGAAGGCGTCCTGGTTCGCTTCGAGAACATCGAGATCGGCACGAACCAGGCCGATGGCACCAGAGACTTCGGCGAGTTTACAGTAACCGATGTCGGCGCCGATGCGGAAGTGCGGGTGGATGACAGCTCCGATGCATTCCCCTCCACCTACAACGACGGTCTCCGGGCCGGTCAGCGTTTCGCCGCCATCACCGGTACCTGGGCCTACAGCTTCGGCAACTACAAGCTGTGGCCGGAATCACCGGATGACCTCGAGGACGTCCAGATTGGCTTCTCGGTCCGCGACATCAACGCCATCTCGCAGGACAACGTCACCGCGCTTGAGTCTGCAGGTACCAGCCTTGATCCTGGCTCTGTTGCCGGCCTCATCTACGCCAACCCGACGGTTGGGACCGATGTAACGTTCCGGGCCGTCGTGATGACGGACCCGCTCAGCTCGGGCCTGGCCAACGTGGGTGACGGTGGTCCGAACCGGATTCACGTCTACGTCCGCGACATCAATGCTGACGCGGCGGGCCCCGACGGAATGGGTATCCAGCTCGTAGACGGCAACTACCAGACTTCGGGCCTCATCAACACCACGATTGGTGACGTCATCGAGGTTACCGGTCAGGTTTCTCCGTTTGGCACGTCGATGCAGCTTGCGCCGACCACGGTCACGCTGCTGGGATCGTACACCGACCTGAACCTGAGCGCGAGCGTGTTGGAGCCTGTCGTGGTTACCTCGGCGGACATCAACAAGGCCATCGACGGCGGCGTCCAGCCAAACTGGACCAATCTGGCGGCGATGAACGGCCAGTACGTCCGATTCGAGGACGCTACGGTGATGGCCAGAGACATCTCCACCGACCGGCCGGACTGGCTTATCTCCACCGACGGTGGGGAGACGGTTGTCAGCTTCTACGACATGTCTCTGCGCTACCGCAACGACCGTTCTGACTACCCGGACGGGTGGAACACGCTGGACGATGACTTTATCCCGCCGCCTCCTGGCTCCCGGGTGAACATCCAGGGCTTCGTGGTCTACCAGGGCGATGACCCGTTCAACCGTGGTATCCCGGAAGGCTCGGAGGCCATCCTCAACTTCGTTCCGTTCGCGGATTCGGATGTGGAAATCACGCAGTCGCCGCCGCTCGTCACGGGTCTCACGAAGCCTGACTTCGTGCCCGGTGCCGACCCGATCACCATCACGGCCTCCGTTGCTGCTGATCCGAGCCGTTCGCTGACCTCCGTTGAGCTGGTGTACTTCACCTCCGACAACTCAGCCGAACAAACCGCAGCCGGTTCGGACAACGGTGACGGCACGTATACCTTCACTGTCCCTGCCCAGGCTGATGAGGTATTCGTCGAGTACTACGTTCGTGCCATCGACAACACCGGGGCTTCCTCCGTGGAGTTCGAGCCATCCGATTCCTACCGCGTGCTGACTAACGGTATTACCCGCATTGCACACGTGCAGGAAACGCCGGATGGCGGTCCAAGCAATTCGCCGTTTGACGGCATCACGACGGACATGGACATCACGGCCACCGTGGTGACCAATCCTAGCGTGTCTGGACTGGCAGCCATTCAGGACGACTCGGCGCTGGGTGCCTGGTCGGGCGTGGTGCTTCGTGGATCCGCCGAGACGGATGCACTCAGCCGCGGCGACGTGATTCGGATCACCAACGCACTCGTGCAGGAGAGCTTCGGTCTGACCCGTCTGCGTGACCTCACGTTCGAGGTGGTCTCCACCGGTGGCGCTTCGCTCGACTACAAGGTGGTCGGCACGGATGCGCTTCAGGATGCAGCCATCGCAGAAGCCCATGAGGGCATGATGCTCCGGTTCGACGGTGTCGAGGTTGGAACGCCTCAGGCCGACGGTTCGAGAGACTTCGGCGAGTTCACGGTCGGCACGATAGGCAGTGGTGCGTTCGTCCGCGTAGATGACGCATCTGCAGAATTCTCCGGCGACTTCAACGACAGCCTGGTCGAAGGACAGACCTTTGCCTTCATCCAGGGTCTCTGGTCCTACACCTTCAGTAACTTCAAGCTGATGCCTGAGACCATTGACGACGTCGGAATGGGCGGCGTGTCCACGGAAGCCGATGGCGTTCCGACCAGCTTTGAGCTGCACGCCAACTACCCGAACCCCTTCAACCCCGCCACGACCATCCGGTACGACGTATCGGCGAATGAAATGGTTAGGCTGGAGGTGTTCGATGTCCTGGGCCGCAAGGTCTCGACGCTGGTCAACACCCAGCAGGCTCCGGGCAAGTACGCGGTGGACTTCAACGCCCGCGACCTGGCGTCCGGCGTCTACGTCTACCGTCTCGAAGCCGGTGCGCACGTGTTCACCCGCACCATGCTCCTGCTCAAGTAACCCAAACGGGCTCACGGGGAGGGTGCGCAGGCACCCTCCCCGCTAGCCTGGTCCGAAACATTGCGCTTTCGCACCATTCTCCTTTCAACCGCTGTCGCGGCGGCCTTCCTGGCCGCCTGCGACAGTGGTTTTGAGGGTGACCGCTTTAACCCGCGGGCACCTGACACTGAATTGGCCGTCCGGGACACTTCCCTTGTGGACAACCTGGCCGGCAATACCCGTCTGACGAGTACTGTTCTGGTTTCCTGGAGCGGCACCGATCCTGACGGATTCGTCGCCGGATTCGAGGTGCGCTTCTTTGGCACTACCGAGCCGGCCACGGGCGAGTGGACCTTCACCACCGCCAACGACTCCCTGGTCCTCCTTCCCATCCCGCGCGGCGAACGCATCGCCGACGTGATCTTCGAAGTCCGCGCCATCGATAACGAGGGACAGGTTGACCCTACCCCAGCGCGGACCGTCTTCCCGATCCAGAATTCGCCGCCCTCGATTCGCCTGGGACAGTTCGATCTGCCCCCGGATACTACATTCCCCCTCATATCCTTCTCGTGGAGGGCTGATGATCCCGAGGGACTGGCCAACCTGAGCCGCATTGAGATCAGTCTGAATGACTCGACCACGTACGTTCCCCTGGATCCGGACGTTGATTTCGTGACTCTGGTCGGACCGACCGACCTCTCGGCCGGACTCATCACGGACGCCGAGGTGTACACAGGGCGCGGTTTTTCCCGCTCCGGCCTCACGGTCCCAGGGTTGCGCCTGAACGATGAGAATACGTTTTACCTGAGGGCGGTCGATCAGACCGACACCACGAGCGTCATCGAGCGCTACTCCTGGCATGTGAAGGCACAGACCTCCGACGTGCTCTTCGTGAACGACTATCGGAAGTCCACGAACCCACGCATGGCCGCGCATCACCTGGGCGTGCTTGGCGATTACCTAGCCGCAGGCAAGGAAGTGGATGTGTGGGACCTCACGCTTCCGTTCACCACCGGATCCACCGGCTCAACGCCGCGCTCCCAGTCGCTGCCGGCCCTGGCCGACCCGACGCTGAACCAGACCATGGCGCGGTGGAGCTATATCTACTGGCTGTCCACCTCAACCACGGACCGCATCAGCACCAACAACTTGCCGTTTGCGGCGGCATCGATGGACACCTTCTTTGACAACGGTGGAAAGCTGATGGTGCATTCACCGGTGTCCCTTCCAATCGAGGCGGAGGAGGCAGCAGTCAACCCGGCCATCTTCCTGATGCCCATCACAGAACTCATCACGTTCCCCGACTCGCTCCGACCCTCGCTGAGGCTTGCATTCAACGCGCCGCTCACACCGGTAAATACACTTCCGGGTGTGGCCGAGCCACTTCCCCAGCTGAAGTCCTCCGGCTTCCAGATCAACACCCTTCCCTACGTCACCACAGGCGCGAACGTGATCCCGCTTTATGACGCACGGTACCGGTACGTAACGCGCCAGGGAAGCCGCCAGGGTACCTGGACAGGCCCCTCCACGGTGGCCTCCATCAGCGCTGACCGGCGGGTGGGACTCTTCGCCATTCCATTAATCAATGAGCAGACCGGGGCCAATCTCCTCATCGGATCCGATGATGACCCCACGGCCGCCACGCGCGCGGTCCACCTCATGCTCGAAAGTCTGGGCTTCCCTCGATGAATCGAAGCTCTCTCTTCCTGTTGCTGCTCCTGGGGCTTACCACCAGCTCCGTCCTCGCCCAGGGCACCATCTCCGGTCGAATCACGGACGGCGATACGGGTGAATCGCTAATCGGCGTGAACGTGATCGTCACCGGGACCAGCTTCGGTGCGGCCACCGATTTTGACGGCAACTACTCGATACCTTCCCTGAGGGCCGGCGAGTATGCGGTCCGGGTGTCCTACATCGGATTCGAAACCAAGCTGTTTACGGGAATCGTCGTCACCAATGGTGAAACGACGCGCCTCGATGTGACGCTTGTGGCAGCCGTTCTCTCTACAAGCGACGAGATTGTCGTGGTCGGCGATCGGCCTTTGGTGGACGTGGAGAACTCGTCCTCTACGCTTTCGATCAGCCGAGAAGATTTGGAAGTCGCGCCCCTCCGGGACGTGCAATCGGCGGTGGCCACGCAAGTAGGAATCGTGCAGGATCCCACGGGTCTCTACATCCGCGGCGGCCGTGCTGATGAAACGGGATTCATTGTCGATGGCGTGTCTGCCAAGGACCCCTTGGCAGGGACCGGCTTCGGACTAGACATCGGGTCCAATGCCTTTTCCGAGATCGAAGTCACTACGGGCGGACTGGGAGCCGAGTTCGGTGACGTGACTTCAGGTGTGGTTGCCGTGACTACCCAGGACGGGACCGACGAATTGGCAGGCTTCTTCTCCCACAAGCGGGACCAGTTCGGTTTCAATGACGATGCCAGCTCCAGCTTCGCCGAGTCCATCTACGAGTTCAACCTGAGCGGTCCGATCGTCAAGGGCAAGCTCCGGTTCTTTGCATCGGGTCAGGTGCAATTGTCCGACGGATTCACGCGCCAGGTAGCCACCCCCGAGCAGGTTCGCTCCTCCCTGATCAACAACACCTTCTTCAGCCCGCGCACCGGCAATCGCTGGAACGGCATCACGAAGCTGACCTATGACCTGAAGCCGGGGATGCGACTTCAGAGCTCGTACCAGCGCTCCCTGACGGTCAACCAGAACACGCGGATGCTCCAGGTGACAGGCAACGAGGCCATCGTCCAGCCTGGATTCCAGTATTCCTTCATTCTGCAGCCCGACAACGGCAACACGTACGCGCACGACAACATCATTTCGTACGTCAAGTGGTCTCACGTGCTGAATGACCGCTCGTTCTACGACGTACAGCTCTCACGCCTGTTCACCCGTCTTCGCGCCGATGCCAATGGCCGGGACTGGCGGCCGCAGAATGTGGATACCGAGCTGGACCCCACCAGCATCGTCCCCTTCCCCGCCAACATCTTCGTTGACTCGAACGGCGATCCGCTGGACGCCAACGCGCTGTTTGTACTCCCTGGACCGGGCCTGATCAACAACGGCGGCATCGCGACCCGCTTCCACGATCACTTCGCGGAAGAGTTGACGGCTCGCATGACCTACACCCTGTTCAGCGAGGACAAGAACAACCGGACCACGGCCGGCCTGGAGATCAAGCTGAACGATTACCAGTGGATCGACGTCATCCGCCCGTGGGTGGGAGCGCCGATCGGTACCTCTGACGGAGCGAGCACGGATCGTCTGGGCGAGAGTTCGGACATCTGGCGGGTCAAGCCACGACGCGGCGCCTTTTTCGCCACCCATCAAGTTCGGTACCGCGGCCTCATCGCCAATCTCGGGGGACGTTTCGAGTACTGGTCACCGGGCCAGTACGTGGATGACCTGATGGACGATGAGCGCGCACCTATCCTCGATACGGTTCGCGATGCGTACCAGAATGCCACGATCGGCTTCTTTGGCCTCCGGACCAAGTTCAGACTGCTCCCCAAGGTGCGTGTCTCCTTCCCCATCCAGGAGAACCGGGTGCTCTTCTTCAACTACGGGCACTCGACGCGCATCCCGCATCCGACTTTTGTCTACACCGGCCTGGATCCATTCTTTCAGGACAGGTCCTTCTTTGCCGACCTCGGCAACCCCAACCTCGATCCGGAGGTGGACATCAGCTACGAGCTCGGACTGCGAACCCAATTCTCCAGCAACGATGCGCTGAACGTCACCGCCTTCTGGCGGGACAAGTTTGACTTCATCACGGTTGAGAACGTCGTCGTGCCTGACCCCACGGGACGCGAAGTGGCCAGGGCGTTCCGCGTCAACGGGGACTTTGCGCGTGTCCGGGGTGTGGAGGCCAGCTACCTCAAGCGCATTGGGGACTGGTTCCAGGGACGCATGTCGGGTTCATTCTCCAGAGCCACTGGTCTCAGCTCCACGAACAACGATGCGCTCAGCCAATTCCTGGCCAATGGGGACATCGACAACACGTTCGAAACACCTCTTGCGTGGGATCGACCACTCGACCTCAAGGCATCGGTCACGCTGTCGCGCTTCCGTGACCGTCCCTTCCTCGGGATCCCGGGTCTGAACAACATTCGCGCCTACCTGGCCACCACATGGCGGAGTGGTCAGCGTTACACGCCGGTGATCTTCCGCGGCAACGAGGTAAATCCCTTCACGGGGGCGCACGACTGGCGGCCCATTTACGAAGCGGACTCCGATCCTTCGGCACGTTTTGAAAGCACCGGTGCACCCTGGTTCTGGTTCGACATGAACATCCAGCGGACGGTCAACATCGCCGGAACGGACCTGTCGCTAAGTCTGGAGATCACGAATCTCTTCAATCAGAAGAACGCTGTCATCGTCAACCCGGTCACGGGCGAGGCCTATCCAGAGGTACCGGAGGGGACGGACTTTACCCAGCTTCGTGGGAATCCGGACTACGATGTCTCTTCCGGAACGCGGGATCCCCGCTACGAGGATCCAAACAGCAGCGGCCTGCCACCATTCAATCCGGCGCGCTTCATGGCGCAGCGTCACATCATGCTGGGGGCGTCATTCCGATTCTGATGAACCTCACGTCTACGCCCATCAAAGCCCTGGTTCTGGCCACGCTCGGACTGCTTCTCCTCGGAGGCGCCCAAACCTCCGAGGCCCAGATACTTCCGTCCCTTGGCGGAGAGCGAGCCGGCACGTCGGGGTTCCAGTTCCTCAAGATTCCGGTTGACCCGCGTGGGGCAGCCCTTGGCCACACCGCGGTGGCCAGTGCCAAGGATGCCGGAGCGCTGTACTGGAATCCGGCCCTCGCAGCCCAGTTGCACGGAATGCACGTCTCCCTGCATCGGGCCTCCTACTTCGTGGATGTTCAGATGGCAGGCGCTACCGCGCTCTACCGGCCGTCCAGCAGCAGCTTTGCATTTGGCCTCTCCCTGCAAACGCTGGATTCGGGCAGCATGGACGTCACCACGGAGTTCCAGCCGTTTGGGACCGGCGAGACGTTCGCACTGCGCGATCTTGCCATCGGCGTCACGGCATCCCAATCCCTAACCGATCTGTTCAGCTACGGCATCACTGCCAAATACGTACGCGAGTCGGTCGCCGGTCTCACCAACTCCACCTACGTGTTTGACCTCGGAGTATTCTACAAGGTGGGTTCGACAGGTGCCCAGATGGGCGTGGCTGTCCTCAATTTCGGTCTGGACGGCACGCCATCCGGCGAACTGTCTCGCACCGTGGTCGGCCCCAACCCGGTAACGCTGGAAACGGACTTCGAGCGGACTACGCCCCCGACGACATTCATGCTGGGGATGGCATATGAGCTCATGCAGAACTCCACCGAGCATGCGGCCACGGTTTCAGCACAGCTGAACAACCCGGCCGACAACGCGGAGACCTGGAATATGGGAATCGAGTACGTCTGGCAGTCCACGCTATCGCTCCGTGCCGGCTATCGCCTGGGCGTAGAGGAGGCCAGCGCCCCTTCGCTCGGCATGGGACTCTCAATTCCAGGCATCAAGCCGTCTCTGAGGGCTGACTACGGTTTCAACCGCCTCGACCGACTTGGCAACGTCCACCGAATTGGCCTGAACATCTCCATTTGAACGGGTCCCTCCTGAATTCGTGAAGCTGACTCACCTGATAGCACCTCTGCTGCTCGCCGCCGTACTTGTCGGCTGTGATGACCTCTTTGGATCCAAGAACGATTCGGTTACGGATGAGATCTTTGACGCCGGCCGGCAGGAGCCTGGACTCATTTCTGAGGTCGAGTATGTGCCACTCTTTCCGTTCTACGAGGTAGGCGCGGACGGCGCTCCTTTCGACGCCCCGCAGGACGTCTACGTAGGCTTCGACGAGTTCATCTATGTGGTGGATGCCCGCGGGCTTCACGTGCTGGATCTTTCCGGACGACCCGCTCTGTTTGTGTCGATCCCGCGGGGTGGCACCTCCGTGGTGCAAGATCGCAAGCTGGACGTGTACGTCACGGCCAAAAGGGATACGACCCTTAACGGGCGCGACTGGGTCCTGCCGGTGGTCATGCACTACTCCGGCCTCACCACCGGGAATCCGTCGCTGACGAATATCATCTGGCACCCGTTTGACGATGATTCCCGAAAGTTCAACCGTCCCGATCCAATCGAGACGGATGAGCAAGTGGACTTCACCGGGGTCGGCGTCATCAACAACAATCGGATCTACGTTTCGCGGCGTGGCCCGATCAATGACCGCACATCGGTGATTCTGCCGCACAACGCCATTCTTGAGTTCACGGTCGAAGGTCAGAATGTGCAGGCCATCGGCGCCCTGGATCCCAATCGAGAGAGCCTTCGCAGCGCTATCTATCCCACCGACGTGACCACGTTCGTGCATCCCCCCCAGCGGCTGTCCTTTGGATCTCCCACAGAGAACAAGGAACTGATTCTGGCTCAGTCCTCTGATCCGGATGGACCGGATGGGCCGATGGCGCCCGGAGCGCCTTTACGATTCTCGGTGCTCAGCATCACCACGGTGCTTACCTCAGACGGTCTGGAATACCGTCCGGACACAGACAAGCTGACCATCACGGCCAATGAGGGGCGTGGAGACGGCTTCCTCTACGACGAGTTCAAGTTTGCCCACCCGTCCGACATCACCTACGCGGCGGACGGATCCAACTACATCTTCGTCACCGACGCCGCCAAGGACAGCTTGTTCGTATTCACGTCCGCAGGGGTGGAAGGCGTTGCTCCTCCTCCGGGCGCACGCTCCACTAAGCCCGTCATTGTCTCCTTCGGGGGCGCGGGCGACGGCTCGCGGCAATTCCGTAACCCGCAGGGAGTGGGTTACTACGGCCGCATTGTGTACGTGGCCGACACCGGCAATAACCGCCTCTCCCGGTTCCGCCTGAACACGGACTTCGAGTAGGCCGCGGATCGGACGAATGGATGGTTCGTAGCAGGCGCATGACAAGACTTTACTGCCTGCTCCTTCTTGCCCTGTTGGCCGTCCCGTCCGAGGCCCAGACAGTCACCCGCATTGGCTCAGTGGCCACCCTGGATGTGGCCGCCTGGAATATCAGGCAGTTCCAGACCGGCGATCCCCAGATGGCCCACGTCGTGGCCACCATGGAGCAATCCGGCGTAGACCTATGGGCGCTTCAGGAGGTGACCTCCTCGGCCGTGCTTAGCGCCCTGCTGAGCCGATTGGGTGACGAGTGGGATGGCCGGCTCTCCACCTCCAGCAATCTGTACAGCGCGTTTGTCTTCCGGAAGGACGTGATCTCCATTCGGTCGGTCGGGCCCATGTTTTCCAGCGGCCAGTTCAGCTACGAATTTGCAGGCCGACCGCCGTTCGTTCTGGACGCTAATGTTACCGTCGGGGGGCAAACCGTCCAGATGATGTTTGTCACGCTGCACATGAAGTGCTGCTCGGACAACACGTCCTTCGAGCGGCGTCAAGACGCCTCGACGGCCATGAAGAACCGATTGGACTTCCTGCACACGTCGGACTGGCTCGTGGTGCTCGGGGATTTCAATGACGAGACGGAGCGGTCCATTACGTTCGGGAAACCGTCTCCGTATGCCAACTTCGTCTCTGACGCTGAATACGACTTCCTGATTTCGGACGGGGTGGTTGGCACCTTCTGCGGCAGTGACAGCCGCTGCCGGACCGGCAGCACCATCGATAACATCCTCGTGAGCAGCGAGGTGGCGCCGACTCTGGTGGCCGGATCAGCCGATCGGTATTCTGAGTTGCTGACCGAGCTTCCGAGCTACACGAGTTCAACATCGGATCACCTGCCGGTGGTCGCCCGCTTTGACCTGGCCGCGTCGACGGCCGCTGAGGTTCTGCCCTCGACAGGTACGCTGGCCGAGGTTTGGCCACAGCCGGTTCGTGAGTCCCTGAATGTGCGCCTTGCCGAACCCGCCCGCATCGAGATCTGGGATATTCTCGGGCGCCGCGTCATGGTGATTGACTCGCCTGCTGGACCAAGCCGAATGGACCTAGGCGCGCTGTCCCCCGGCCTGTACCTGCTCCGAACCATAGCAAAGACGTCAGTCTCCTCCAGGCCGATAGTGATTGGCCGTTAGGTCCATCAAACTGAGAAGGCCCCCCATCCGCAGATGAGAGGCCTTCTTTCCGAACAGTCAGGGGAATAGTCCTGAGGCGCCTAGTTGTCGGTGGTTCGCTGCCCGTACTCGAACCAGAGCAGCATACCGTCCATGGTTTTTCCGAAGGGATACCCTGCTTCGCGATAGTCTTCGAGGGCAGTCCTGCAGAAACCGGCTATAACGTGCCGCATCTTGGGGGTGCTGGTCCGACGAATCAGGCTCCGGGATTCGAAGTTTAGGTCACGCATAAGGCCAGAATCACGTAAGGGTGTGTCGTCCAGTTACTGAACTGAATATCGACGCGCCCCGCGGCCACTAAAGCCCGGCGACCGACCAAAATCCTATCCCTCCAGGCCGAAGTACTCCGCTACCGCGTTGTAGTCCGTCAAATCAATGCCGGCCTTGAAGGCGGTGAACCCGTCAATGATAACGGCCTTCATTTCGCGGTCCGGGAGCAGGGCCGGATCAGTAAAGGCCGTTTCGTAGAAGACCTCCATGAATCCGACATCGTACCCGAAGCCCATGGAGACGGCATCGCCATCGTCCGTGTAGAAGGTGTACGGCATGGCCGTCCACGTCCCCTGATCACGGAAGAAGAGCAACACGGCCCCCTCCTGGACCACGCCGGTATTGATGTCGGGTACGTCATACTGCACCGAGGCCACATAGCCGTTGATGGCGGCATCGGCCAAGAGGAAGTCAAAATTCAGGCTGAATACGTTGGCGTTTCCCGGAGGGCCCTGAGGGCCAACGGGGCCAATGCCCTCCTCGAAGACACAGCCGGCTGTCATGGTGAGTAGCGCGATGGTCAGTAGGCCCGTAGTGGTCGTTTTCATGGTCATGTCCGTGTTCGTTCAGCTTGTCCAGAAGCACCTTCCGACGGTGTCTGTTCTGACCTTTGCAAACCGCAGGCCGCGAGGGGCCGTCGGTCTGTCGCGCCGCTGAAATCACGACATTCAACCTCATTATCCCGCATTTCTGGGCCGAGAAGCACACAATGCCGGACGGACGCGCTCCGGCCCATGTCTTCAATACTGTTCAGTTTTGAGGACATTCCGTGCTCAATCGGCCGCGCCTCAGGCCGGATCTTGCGCACCATTTAACGCCGCGGTCACCCCCCGAGCGCGTACATTCCCGTGATGCACATTTTCAGGCACTCCCTTCCCACATGACCCACGCAGTCATCATGGCCGGCGGCATCGGGGCCCGCTTCTGGCCTCGCAGTCGAAAGGCACGACCCAAGCAATTCCTCAACGTCTTTGGCGAGGGAACGCTGATCCAGAACACCGTCGCCAGACTGCAGGGAATCGTGCCTCCGGAAAGGAGCTACGTGGTTACCAACGAACGGTATCGCACGATCACGTCGGACCAGCTACCGGCCATCCCCGTCGAGAACATCCTGGCCGAGCCCTTCAGCAGGAATACGGCGCCGTGCATTCTGTACGCTGCGCTCAAGATTGCGGAGCGTGATCCGGATGCCACCATGGTGGTTCTTCCTTCGGACCACGTTATCTCCAACGTGCGTCGCTTTCAGGAAGTCCTGGCAGTGGCCATTGAGGCGGCTCAGGAAAACGGGGCGCTCGTGACCATCGGCATCGAGCCCACCCACCCTGCCACGGGCTACGGGTACGTCCAGTTCGAAGCCGGTGACATGGACGAACTCCGGGCATCGCGCGTCAAGACATTCGCCGAAAAGCCGGACGTCGCCACAGCGGAGCGTTTCCTGGATTCCGGTGACTTCCTCTGGAACTCGGGCATGTTTGTCTGGCGTGCCCAGACCATCATCGATTCGATAGCTCGGCTCATGCCGGACCTGTACGAAGCATTCCGACCGCTGGAAAAGGTCGTCGACACCCCCGAGGAGGATGAAGCGCTCCGCGAGTCCTTCTCCACCTGCAAGAGCATCTCCATTGACTACGGAGTCATGGAGCGCGCAGAGAAAGTCTACACCGTACCGGGCAGCTTTGGCTGGAGTGACGTCGGAGACTGGCGGGCTGTCTATGATCTCAACCCGAAGGACGCGCACGGCCATGCGGTGCTCGGACAGGCGGTGACCTACAACTCCAGTCGATGCCTGATCTCGAGTGACGAGCGGCTGGTGGTCCTCGTGGGGATGCACGACACCGTCGTGATCGATACGGACGACGCCATCCTGGTCTGCAATCGGGAGAACAGCCAGCAGGTCAAATCCGTGGTGGACTACCTGCACAGCCACCAGTTGGACGACTACGTCTAGGACGGGCTCAGGCGCCCGCATCCTTCACGGTAACTTCGACACTGGCGTGCATCCGCCCGGACAAGGTGACGTAACGGTCGCTTCGTGACCAGCCGGTCACTTCACCCCTGGCGCCTCCCGCTTCCTTGTCGTTTACCCCCAATTCAGACGCCGCAGTTGCGGCCGTTTCGACGTCCGCTACGGCCGCAGACGCAGCCGCAACGAAGGCATCCTCCGCGACGCCCGCAGCTGCGCCCGCGCGCCCGAGCCGGCGTGAACGTGAACGCCTGGCCCGCCGCCGAGAGATCCTCGATGCCGCTCGCACCGTGTTTGCGGAACGCGGATTCGTGGGCGCGACCCTGGAGGAGATTGCATCCCGGGCCGAATTCGGCAAGGGCACGCTGTACAACTA
>JABDJZ010000312.1 GCA_013003255.1 Rhodothermales bacterium | reverse complement strand
GTCTGGGCCCGGACAGGGGCACATGCAGTCACGACCGCTCCCAGAATCAGGAAGCGACGCAGCAATCGGGTCAATATGGGCCGGACACAGTGCACCCTACCCAATCTGGATCGGCGAAAAGGGCCGGGGGATAAGGGCTCCGGCCGCTCTCAAGAGCCGCGATTACTCCCTGAGAATGTCAACGCGGGTCTTCACACGCGTAAGCGACCCGAACAAGCCCCAGCCCTGCGCCACGCCGGCTTCCACATTGGGAATTTCCCCAGGAGCGAAGCCGCCGTTCCCTTCCTGCGCGTTCACGTACCGAAAGTGGTTCCAGACGTTGTCATCAATAGCCGAGACGGTGATCTCCTGAACGCCATAAAAGGCGGCGAAGAACCACGGCATCTTGAGGGTGAGCGACTCGTCCGCGTTGATCTCCCAGTTGGCCTCATTCAGTGGCGGAGAGGACTGAAAGACCACCTCGCTCAGTTCCTCCGGATCCAGCGTCGACGGATCAAACGATTCGTCCGCCCCAATCGAGTAGAGGGCATCGCGGAGAAAGGGTGTCAGGTTCTCGATGGAAGCCTCGAGGCTCTCGATCGAGATGATGTAGACGGCATCACGGTTCGGGTAGTCGCTGTTGGTGACATCGATCTCAATCTGCTCGGTGGACTGGTAGACCACCTCCTGGTTTTGAACGCCGATGAGGTCGAAGTCTCCGGGGACCGTGGTCCGGCTGGTCACTACCGGATACCCGGGGACCTCGGCCCGGAGTTCATAAGTGGCGCCAGGCGCTACCCTGGGGAGTTGACCTTCCACCGCCACCGGCAGATAGATGCCAGTCTCAACGGTCCCGGGCTGCTCGGGCGTAGACGACACCGGGGCGTAGGAGACCGATCGCTGGAGCGCGACGCCGGGATCCACCCTTGAAATGGTCACTTGGGCGTCCACTACGCCGACCGCCTCACTCCCATAGCGGGTTTCGACGCTCTGCGACCAGGTCAGCCGCACCTGGGGCATGAGTTCGCCTGAGATCAGCCACGCCTCGACCACGGGCTCAGGTTCGTGAAATCCGGGATCTCCCGAGTCGCAGCCGGAAACCGGCAACAGCATGGCCATGAGGAGGAATGCCGGTGCGGCCCAACCGTTCTTGTTTAGCATCTGCAGCATCGGTCAGAAGGTCAGCGTGAAGGCGATGTTGGGCACGGGGACGGGAATCTGCGGCACCGTGGTGCGGCTTACTGTCCCGTCATCCTCGAACTCGAAGAACCTGAACCAGACATTCTCGCGGGCATAGACGTTGAGGACCTGCAGCTGTAGTTCGTAGTCCGCGACACCGAAGAATCCACCGGTCTTCGAGAAGCCGGCATCGAGCCGATGGTACGCCGGCAGCCGGGCTCCCTGGAATCGACTGATCTGTGCGGTCTGGATGACGTTGTCCACGGGCGAGTCCACCAGGCGGTAATACGAAACCGGCTCCGTGTAGGCCTGCCCCGTGGCGTACACGAAGGCGGTGGTCATTTTCCAGGAACGCCCGAGCCCGACATTCGCGATGGCGTTCACGTCATGCAGGCGGTCATACTTGGGCGCGTAGGCTTCGCCGCCGTTGAGATTGGGGAAGGCCCGGTCCGTCGTTCCCAGCGTGTAGCCGAGCAAGCCGGTGACTTTCCCCCGGGTCTTCTCCAGAAGCACTTCCACGCCGGAGGCGCTGCCCTCGCCGAACTGAAAAAGCTCCTCGTACTCCAGTCCCGCCGCGTCCAGCAACAGCGGGTCCAGCTGAAAGAGTCCCCGCATGGTGCGATAGTAGACCTCGGTCTCCAGGTTCCAGCCGCCACCGAAGGTCCGCTTGACCCCGGCGACAAACTGGTCCCCATAGGCCGGTGGCACCCCGTCATCGGTGGTCAGCCAGACGTCCAGACCCGTGAATACCTCATTGCTGATCAGGGTCAGGAACTGGGAGTAGCGCCCATAGGCCAGCTGAAGGCGCAGGTCTGCCGTGGGTCGATGCTCCAGCGAAACGCGGGGCTCGATGCGGAGGTAGTTGCCCTCGCCGAACCACGATCCGCGAACTCCCGCAATGATCTCGGTCCTCGATCCCGGCCGGTATCGCTGCTGCCCGTATACCGACAGGTACGGCGCCTGGATGCGCTGGCTCAGTGATTCCTGCCCGTCAAAAATGTCACGAAGCCGCATCGTGAAGACGCCACTCCAGAAGCCCGCCTTGGTGGCCAGCCGCTCGTTGGGCACGTACTCAAAGTCACCACGCGCGGAGAAGTCATTTACCGTGTTGTTTCGCGAAATGGCCGTGCCGCCGATGGTCAGGTCAGGCTGGCTGGAATAGCGCGAAGCCGTGAAGGTGAAGTTGGAGAAGACCTGGTCCGAGAACAGGTGTGTCCAGTTCACGCTGCCGGTGCGGTTGCCGTACGCGAGGTCAATCGTGGTCAGTGCCAGGGGCTCTATGCCCACGTCATCCCGGCCTGCGTACCCCGCCACCGAGACCTTGTCGTTGGGCCCGAGGTCAAGCGTGACCTTCCCGTTGATGTCGTAGAAGTAGAAGTTGTTCGGGATGCCGTCGATGTCCTGGTTTCGAAGGGCGGCGAGCACCGGCTCCAGCGTCGATCGGCGAACGGCCAGCATGTAGGATCCCTTGCCGTGCGGTCCCTCGATCAGGGCCCGGCTCGCCAGAATCCCAAGGCTTACGCGCCCCGCAGTTCGGTTCCGGTTTCCGTCCTTGTTGTAGACATCCACTACCGAGCCGATGCGACCGCCAAACTCAGCCGGAAAGCCGCCTTTGTACAGCCGGACGTCCTTGACGGCGTCGGGATTGAAGGTGGAGAAGAAGCCGAATACGTGAGTCGGATTGTAGACCGTGGTATGATCCAGAAGAATCAGGGTCTGGTCCGGGCTTCCCCCGCGGATGTAGAGGCCGCTGGAGTAGTCGGAGGCCGCCTTGACGCCGGGAAGCAGTTGCAGGGATCGGAATACGTCCGGCTCCAGAATGGTAGGCAGCGCCCGGATCGTGGCCGTTGTCATGCGGGACACGCCGATGCGCCCGTCCTCCAGCCCCTCCCGCTCGCCGGAGACCACCACCTCATCGACCACCAGGCCCGCGGGAACGAGGTCTACGTTGAGGCGCCGCTCCTCACCCGCGGCCACCGTGACATCCAGAACCGCGGTCTCGTAGCCGATGTAGGACACCAGCACCTGATAACTGCCGGCCGGAATGCCGGTGACCACGTAGTATCCGGAGGTGTTGGTTGCGGCACCCAGGGAGGTGCCCGCCACCAGGACGTTTGCCAGAATCAGGGTTTCGCCTGTGTCTGCATCCTGGATGAATCCACTCAGGGTTGCCGGCTCCTGCGCCGACGCCGGAGAGACCAGCATCATCAGGATCAGGGCGTGGAAGAGATTTCGCATCGATGCTCCGTGTGAGGTCGGAGTTGACGAGGCAGGAGCCCTCCGGTTGCCCCCCGGAATCACACTTCGCGAATCCTTGACCGGCTCAGTCCCTCAGCGGCAGCGCCCGGTCCGGGTAATCCGTGATGAGACCTTCGACACCCATCTCCAGCAGTTCCCGCATGCGATCCACATTATTCACGGTCCACGGCAGCACCTCCATCCCAAGCCCCTGAATCCGGGCCACGAGTTCGGTGGTCAGTGCGCGGTGGTCCGGCGAATACACCTCGGGTACGAAGCCGAGGCCTTCCAGAGCGCGCTCGGGCTGGGCAACGTGTTCGAATTCCATCAGAAGGGAGAGCCTGACCGAGGGATCCAGCGCGCGGACGACCTGGATGGTGCGTGGATCAAAGGACTGGACGACGGTCCGATCAAGAATTCCTTCGTCCCGGAGCACGTCATACAGTAGCCGGGCAAAGCGATCCGGACCTGGATGGTAGACGCCGTCTCCCTCCCTCGTGGACTTGGTCTCGATGTTCCATTTGGCGGGCGGGCGCCCCAGGCCTGCCGAAACCTCACGCTCCATGCGAATGACATCGGACAGCAGGGGTTTGGAAACCGCCATCCGCTCCTGCTCCGGAAAACGGGGGTTGCCCCGCAGTCCGCAATCGAAGGCCGCAATTTGTTCGGCCGTGAGATCAAACAGCCGGACCTCATCGGTGACCGGGGTCCCGTCGGGATGGGAACAGATCACGGTGGACATCACCGGATCGTGGGAGACCACCACCTTTCCGTCACCGGAAATGACCACGTCCAGCTCCAGCGTTTCGACACCCAGTTCGAGTGCTTTTTCGAATGCAGGCAGCGTGTTTTCAGGCTTCAGCCCGCGTGCACCGCGGTGGCCCTGAAGGTCAAACGAATAGGTTTTGTGCTGGGCTGCGGCCATCGTCGCGGGAAGGATGAAGACCGCCAAGAATAGCCAACAAAGGCGGACCCGGGACCCGCATCCCGCAGCATGCAATGTGAAGCCCCCGAGAGGACTTGCATTTGATTCGCTCAAGTTCCTGTTTTTCAACACGTTACAATCCATCGACGAAGGGCCTCTAATACTGGAAAATTCCGCCTCAAAATCGTACATTTCGGGACTGTAAACGCCTTTTTCGCGGGCGCTCCCCCCCCGGACTCCGGTCAGCTCCCCAAACTACCCGTGAAAGCACGCCGATTGCCACCACATGGAACCTGAAAACGCACGGATAATCCCGATCAACATCGAGGACGAAATGAAGTCCTCGTACATCGACTACTCGATGTCCGTCATCGTGAGTCGAGCACTCCCCGATGTGCGGGACGGCCTCAAGCCGGTGCACCGGCGCGTGCTGTACGGGATGAGCGACCTCGGGATGACGGCGGGGGCTGCTTACAAGAAGAGCGCCCGTATCGTCGGTGAGGTGCTTGGTAAGTACCACCCGCACGGTGACACGGCGGTCTACGACACCATGGTTCGCATGGCGCAGGACTTCTCCATGCGCTATCCCCTGGTCGATGGGCAGGGAAACTTCGGTTCGGTGGACGGCGATTCGGCCGCCGCCATGCGGTACACCGAGGCTCGGATGACCCGCCTGGCCGAGGAAATGCTGCAGGACCTCGGGAAGGAAACGGTCGACTTCCAGGAGAACTTTGACGGCTCGCTGGAGGAGCCGGAAGTACTCCCGGCTGCTGTCCCCAACCTGTTGATCAATGGCTCCGACGGTATCGCCGTTGGAATGGCCACCAAGATTCCCCCGCACAACATCACCGAGGTGATTACCGGGGTAGTGGCCTACATCGACAATCCGGAGATTTCGATCGATGAGCTGATCGAGCACATCCCGGCACCGGACTTCCCAACCGGTGGCATCATCTACGGTCATCAGGGCGTCCGCCTTGCGTACCATACTGGCCGCGGCCGTGTAGTGATGCGCGCCCGCTTCAATGAGGAAGAGATCCGGCCGGGCCGCTTTGCCCTCATCGTCACCGAGATTCCCTATCAGGTGAACAAGAGCGGGCTCCTGGAGAAGATTGCCCAGCTCGTACGCGACAAACGGATCGACGGAATCTCTGACCTGCGGGACGAGAGTGATCGCGAGGGAATGCGGATCGTGATCGAGCTGAAGCGCGACGCGATGCCCGCCGTGGTACAGAACCAGCTGTACAAGTTCACGGCCATGCAGCAGACGTTCGGCGTCAACGTGGTGGCCCTTGTCGGCGGCCGGCCGAAGACCCTCAACCTCAAGGAGATGATCCGGCACTATGTCGATCACCGCCACGAGGTCATCGTCCGCAGAACCCAGTACGAACTCAGGAAGGCCGAAGAGCGTGCCCACATCCTGGAGGGCCTGACCATCGCGCTGGATCACCTGGATGCGGTGATTACCATCATCCGGAACTCGCCCGATACCGAGGAAGCGCGGGCCAACCTGATGGCGGGTGTTTTCCCGACCAAGCTCACCACGGCTCAGTTGGAGCGTTTGGGACTGCCCACCGGGGGCGGATCCATGTTCACGCTGTCCGAGGCGCAGGCCAAGGCCATTCTCGAGTTGCGCCTCAGCCGCCTTACCGGCCTGGAGCGTCAGAAGATTGAGGACGAGTACCGCGCGGTGGTACAGGAGATGGAGCGGCTAAATGCCATCCTCTCCAACCGCGAACTCCAGATGCAGATCATCAAGGATGAACTGCTGGCCATGCGCGAGAAGTACGGCGACGAGCGCCGCACCGAGATTGACTACGCCGGTGGTGATGACATCATCTACGAGGACCTGATCGAAGCGGATCAGGTGGTGGTCACGGTTTCCCACCAGGGTCTTGTGAAACGCACCAGTGTTTCGGAGTACCGGAAGCAGGGTCGGGGCGGCGTGGGATCACGCGGCCTGTCGATGCGGGACGAGGACTTCGTCGAGCATCTGTTCGTCTCGTACAACCACGACTACCTGCTGTTCTTCACCGACCACGGCCAGTGCTATTGGCTGCGGGTGTTCGAGATACCGGAGGGTAGCCGGACCAGCAAGGGACGGTCCATCCGAAACCTGCTGCAGATCCATCACGAGGACCGGCTCAGAGCCGTGCTTCCCGTGACCAAGGAGAACTTCAGGGACCAAGAATTCCTGGAGGGCCACTTTGTCCTGATGGCTACCGAGAACGGCAAGGTCAAGAAGACAGCACTCGAAGCGTTCAGCCGGCCGCGTGTCGATGGCATCATCGCCATCGTGATCGAGGAAGGGGATCGGCTGATTGAGGCCCACCTCACCACCGGCGATTCGCAAATCGTGCTCGCTTCGTCCGCCGGCCTCTCGATTCGGTTCAAGGAGTCGGATGTACGCCCGATGGGCCGGAAGTCCCGGGGTGTCCGCGGCCAGTCGCTGGCCGACGGTCAGAAAGTGATCTCAATGGTTGTCCTCGAGGAGGGCACCGAGCGCAACCTGCTGGCCATCAGCGCCAACGGCTACGGAAAGCGCTCCGAGGTGGACGACTACCGTCTCCAGTCACGCGGCGGCAAGGGAATCATCACCATGAAAGCCACCTCCCGCACCGGCGAGTTGGTCGCAGTGAAGGGTGTGCTCGACACGGATGACCTGATGATTTCGACCATCGGGGGCATCATGATTCGGATGCAGGTCGACACGATCCGGACGATGGGTCGCAACACGCAGGGCGTGCGCTTGATCAACCTGCGCGAGGGCGATGAAATTGCCGACGTCACCCGGGTCATCCTGGACGAGGATGACGAGGCCGATTCTGAGGGCGCACCTGCCGAGTCTGAGGACGCGCCCACCGAACCGTCGGGAGACGGCGCCGCTCCCCCCGCCGACGACACTGACCTGACGGCAGGAGATGCCTAGCCGTTCGTCCCATCGGGTGTAACGGTTTTGGCCGTTTCCCGTAGGACCACATGATCGGACGCCTCTGCGTCACACTTTTCACCCTCCCATTTCCATTCGATGAAGCGAATTTTCCTTCTGGCCTTTGTGGCCTTTCTTTCCGTAGGCACCACGCTGGCCCAGAGTGCCACCGAGATTCTTGAGAAGCATGTTGAGGCCGTCGGCGGCACCGAGGCGTGGTCACAGGTTGAGGACCGCTATGCCAAGCTGTCCGTCTCGCTTGAGCTTCCGCAGGGAGTCATCGTACTGGACGTGGAACTCTGGAACATCTATCCCGGCTACACCCTGGCCAAGCAGACCGCGGTCAGCGTGCCCGATGGCTTCCCGGACATCTCTTCAATGGCCTATATGACGCCGGAAGGTGGATTCGCCGAGGGGATGGGTGGTCGTCAGGAATTCGACGCAGACAACATGCCCGCCAATGCAGGCCCTGGCATGCCCAGTTCCAGTGCCCCCGTTGACGAAATGGGCATGCTGGCACAGATCGACTCGCTGACCATTGAGGTCCTGGAACAGCAGGAAATGGGCGGCAGGATGGTCAACGTGCTCTCCGTCAATGGCGCCAAGCGCTATTACGACGCGGAGACCGGCCTACTCGCCGCGATGGAATCCCCGATACCTCCCATGGGCATGGCCGTCATGGAGATTGACGAGTACATGGACTACGAAGGCCTCAAGGTGGCATTCATTCAGGAAGGCACCATGGATGCGGGTGGTCAATCCATCACGCAGACCATGGCCATGACGGAGTTCAAGGTCAATACGGGTCTGACCCCCGAGAAGCTCGCCGAAATGGCAGGTGTGACCGAGGGAGCCGAGAACTAGAGCCGCGCGGGCCTAAGGCGGCCTGGCACCTGTGCATTGCACGATTTGCTCGAAAGGGTCGCTCCAATGGGGCGGCCCTTTCGTTTTTGAGGGCAACGTCGACCCTGGTCTACTGACCTCGGCCCGTCTTATCCAGCGGTTTTCGCCAATTGCGAGCCCCTCGGGACAGCCGTTCGTCGTACGTAATCGCGGTTGAACGTGCAGTTTCCGCCGGGCTTCGACGGGGTGCGATCAGCGGCGAAGGCCTCCCGTAGTGGCAGCAGAACCAAAAATGCTGTCTCCGATGAAATCTCTTTCTGCTCTCGCTCTCTTCGTGGCTGCGCTGCTCAGCGTCCCTGCCGCCGCTTCCGCCGATGGCGAGGAAGCTTCGAACGTCTCCCAGACGCACACCATCGTACAGATCGCTGCTGCCGACGGACGTTTTGACACACTGGTCGCAGCCGTCAAGGCGGCAGGTCTCGCCGAGACGCTTTCCGGAGATGGACCCTTCACCCTGTTCGCACCGACCGACGCGGCGTTTAACGCCCTGCCGGCGGGAACGGTAGAGTCCCTGCTGCAGCCGGAAAATCGCGACCAGCTTGTCTCCATTTTGACCTACCACGTAGTGGCCGGCCGCATTGAATCTCGTGATCTTCTGTCGGCTGGATCCGCCAACACCGCTTCGGGTGCGACGCTTCCGATTGGCCTTTCTATCGGAGGCGCCACGATCGTTCAGACGGACATCAAGGCCGAGAACGGCATCATCCACGTGATTGATGCGGTGCTTCTCCCGCCGGCCGACCCGTCCACCGCAGCGGCAGCCATGTCGCCGGCTGAAACCCGGACAGCCCGTGAGGCGCGCGAGGTAATCATGTTGGCGGTAGACCGGGGAGCCCCGCTCTACAACATGGGTC